>JACZJD010000548.1 GCA_014860725.1 Aquamicrobium sp. | reverse complement strand
ACACTGGCCATGGGCGCGGCCACGTTTTAAGCAGGAATCCGTCGCATTTTATCTTCGGTTACCATTCCTGCCGCATGCTGGCGAAGGGTGGTTTCCTGGGGCGTGGCACGGCCGGGGGGATCTGTCGCTCGCAACGGGCGGCGTTGTCGCCGTCGTCCGCCTCCTTAGATGTCTTGTTATGCCGGTGTCGTCGGCTGCGGAGAGAGGCAGCGGGCGGACGCCGGGAAAAATGGTCGCCGTCCGCCGGCCAGATGGGGACTGATGGCGCGCCCGGCAGCCGGGCGCGCCCAACAAGGGAGCACACCGTGGAGGTGAGAAGATACATCTGGCCCGTCGTCGGCATTGCAGCCGTCGCCTTCTCGATCTGGCTGCTCTATCACGAACTGCGCGGGCTCTCCCTCGACGAGCTGTGGGACAGCCTGATGGCCATCTCCGGCCGCGACTGGCTGCTGGCGATCGTCGCCACCTTCGTCGCCTACGGCGCGCTCGCCGCCTACGACCATCTCGCCCTCCTCCACCTTAGGCGCCGCGTCGGCTGGCTCTACATCACCATCGCGTCGTTCACGACCTATGCGCTGTCGCACAACATCGGCGCGTCCGTCTTCTCCGGCTCGGTGGTGCGCTACCGCGCCTATACGGCCAAGGGCCTCTCCGGCGCCGAGGTCGGCATCCTCGTCGCCTTCTGCTCCTTCACCTTCGCGCTCGGCACGGTGATGCTGACCGGCCTCGTGCTCCTCATCGAGCCGGAGCTGACCGAGCGCTTCGTCGACGTGCTGCCGGTCGAGGCGTCGGCCGCGACCGGCATGGTGCTGCTGGCGCTCGTCGCGCTCTATGTCGGCGGCAGCGCGCTCAGGTTCCGGCCGCTGAAGCTCGGGCCGGTCGAGATTCACTATCCCCGCCTGCCGATCGTGCTGCGCCAGCTCGTCATCGCGCCCATCGAGCTGATCGGCGCGGCCGGCATCATCTATTTCGCGCTGCCCGAGGCCGGCAATCCCGGCTTCATGATCGTGCTCGGCATCTTCCTGGTGTCGTTCTCGGCCGCGCTCCTGTCGCACGCGCCCGGCGGCCTCGGCGTGCTGGAGCTCGTCTTCATCACCGGGCTTTCGGAGATGGACCCGGCCGACGTGCTCGCCGCGCTGCTCGTCTTCCGGCTGCTCTACCTGATCGTGCCGTTCGTCATGGCGCTCTTCGTGGTGCTCGGCTTCGAGCGCTGGCAATTTTCCCGCCGGCAGGAATAGAAGGCGCGGGCGGCATGTCCGGCCACGCGATCGGCACGCTGTCGGGCGCCATCGCCCCGCCGGAAACGATGAAGGCCATGGCGTCGTTCTTGGTCCAGTCGAGCCAGACCAGCCGCGACGTGGGCACGATCTCCACGAAGCCGGAGGTCGGGTTGGGCGTCGTCGGCACGTAGACGGCCGCGAGTTCGGGATTGCTCCCTGTCGCCGGAAACAGGCGGGTGACGATGCCGACCGCACGCATGTGCTCGGAGGGAAACTCGATCAGCACCACGCGCTGGCCGGTCGGCGTTCCGTCGCCGCCGAGCGAGCGGATCAGGGTCTGCGTCGCGCCATAGACGGTGCGCGCGAACGGCACGCCCTCGACCAGCCGGTCGAACGCGCGCAGAACGCGGCGTCCCAGCACCGCATTCGCGGTCCTGCCGAGAAGGTAGAGGAACAGCAGCGCCAGAAACAGCGCCACGCAGGACTGGAACCAGCCCTCGAGGATGAGTTCGGCAAGTTCGGGCGATGTCTGGCTGAGCGCGCCCGACAGCGCGAAGGTGGCCGGACGGCCGATCCAGATCAGCATGTCGACGGCGAACCACAGGATCCACGCCGTGACGCCGAGCGGAATGATGGTCAGCACCCCTGCGATGATCTGCCGTGTGATCGCCTGCATGGCTGCCGCTCCTTCCGGCCTAGCTCCCGGCCTCGCCCTCTCCGGCGTCCTCGCCCGTCGTCGCGACGAGCGAACCCTTCGGCGGGTCCATCGGCGGCACGTCGGGATTGCCCTCGGCGCGGTCGCGGTAGAGCGCGGCGCGGCCGAGCAGCATCAGCGTCACCGGCATCGTCACCGTCACGAAGACGCCGATAAGGATTTCATGGAAGACCGGCCGCGACTGCAGGACGCTGAAGCAGATCATCGAGGCGAGCACGAGGGCGGCCGTGCCCCAGCTCGTGCCCAGCGTCGGCGCGTGGATGCGGTCGTAGAACGAGCGCAGGCGAAAGAAGCCGTAGGAGCCGATCAGCGTCAGCCCCGCGCCGAGGAGCAGGAAGAAGGCGACGAGGATCGCCGCCCACAGCGGAAGATCGGCGGCGTGGCTCATTCGATCACCTCGCCGCGCATCAGGAACTTGGCGAGCGCGGCCGTGGCCACGAAGCCGAGAACCGCGATGATGAGCGCCGCCTCGAAATAGAGCGTGCTGCCCGTGCGGATGCCGAAGACGAGCAGCATCAGCATCGAGTTGACGTAGAGCGTGTCGAGGCCGAGCACCCGGTCCTGCGCCCGCGGCCCGCGGATCATCCGCGCGAGCGCCAGCGCCATGGCCGCGGCCAGCATGACCTGCGCGGCGGTGACGGCGACGAGGAGGATCATCTCGCTCATTCGAAGATCTCCGTCAGAAGATGTTCGTAGCGGTTCTTGATGAGCTCGCGCCAGCCTTCCTCGTCGACGAGGTCGAAGACGTGGATCAGCAGCGTGCCCCGCGCCGAATTGTAGTCCACCCAAGCGGTGCCGGGCGTGCTGGTGATGATGATCGACAGGATGGCGAGGCCGAGCGGGTCGCGGAGATCGAGGGGGATCGCGACGAAGCCCGACACGCGCTGCCGGCGCTCGCCCGCGAGGATGATGTTGCAGACCGCGACGTTGGAGCGCACGATGTCGTAGAGCACGATGGCGACGAGCTTCGGGATGAGCTGCCAGCGCCGCAGGCGCGGCTTGGCGGGGTGGAGCGCGGCAAGCCCCTGTCCCGCGAGCAGCGCCACCGCGATGCCGAGGATCAGCTGCCCGGGCGAGAAGCTCGTCAGGAGCAGCCAGGTGACGACCAGCGACGCCATCATCAGCGGATAGGGGAAGACGCGGCTCATCGCCCCACCTCCCGGCCCGTCGCGCGCGGCGCCTCGATCACGCTCTCGACGTAGAACCACGGCTGATGCAGGCCCTGCGCCGTCGCCTCCATGAAGCGCATCACCGGCCCGGCCTGCACCGTCAGCGCCACCGTCATCGCCAGCAGCACGCCGACGGGCAGGATCTCGATCAACAGCACGCGCGGCACCACCGCCTCGACCGGGGCCCAGAAGGCGCGGATGCCGGCGCGGCTCATCGCGATCAGCGCCGAAAGGCCGGACAGGATCAGAAGCGCTGCAAGCCACCACGAGGCCGAGCCGATCTCGCCACCCTCGCCCAGCCCGGCCGGGTTGAACATCGCCGACAGCATGGCGAACTTGGCGAGGAAGCCCGGCAGCGGCGGCAGGCCGGCGAGCAGGATGCCGCACAGGCCGAAGCTGATGCCGAGCACGGCGAGCGTGCCGGGAATGGTAACGCCTACCTCCGGCTCCGCCTCCTCGTCGTCCTCGCCCTCGCCGAAGGCTTCCTGCGTCACGGCGAGAACGTTGGCGAAGGCGTCCTGCCCGCGCTCGACCAGCTCGATCAGCATGAAGAAGGCCGAGATCGTCAGCGTCGAACTGACGAGATAGAACAGCGCGCCGGCCGTCACCCCCGTCTGCGACAGGCCCATCGCGGCCAAGAGCGTGCCGGACGAGACCAGCACGGAGTAGCCGGCCAGACGTCCAAGCGCCTGCGAGGCCAGCACGCCGATCGCGCCGAAGGTGATGGTCGCCATGCCGCCGAGGAACAGGAACTGCCAGCCGAAGCCCGACGCGCCCTCGGGCATCCCCGCGGCGGAGAACAGGAGCGACAGCCGCAGGATGACGTAGACGCCGACCTTGCTCATGATGGCGAAGATCGCCGCCACCGGCGCAGGCGCGGCCGTATACATCGTCGGCAGCCAGAAGGAGAGCGGCCACATGCCGGCCTTGATGAGGAAGGCGACGCCGAGGATCGCCGCGCCCGCCTCCAGCATCATGCGGTTCTCGTCCGGAACCTGCACGATCCGCAGCACGAGGTCGGCCATGTTGAGCGTGCCGGTGACGCCGTAGATCAGCGACACGCCGATCAGGAACAGAAGCGAGGCGGCGAGGTTGATGGCGATGTAGTGCATGCCGGCGCGCACGCGCTGGGTGCCGGAGCCGTGCAGCGCAAGGCCGTAGGACGCCGCCAGCATCACCTCGAAGAACACGAACAGGTTGAAGAGGTCGCCGGTCAGGAAGGCGCCGTTCAGCCCCATCAAGAGCAGCAGGAACAGAGTGTGGAAATGCGGGCCCGCCTTCTGCCAGCGGCCGATGGAGAAGACGAGCGCGGGAATGGACAGCGCCGCCGTCAGCACCAGCATCATCGCCGAAAGCCGGTCGAGCACCAGCACGATGGCGAAGGGCGGCGGCCAGTTGCCGAGGAGATAGACGGCGATGCGCCCGGCGCCGGACTCGCCGTCGGCATGTGCGGTCACGAGCAGCGCCACGGCGATGACGAGAAGCGCTGCGGACGTCAGGATCGAGATCGTCGCCTTCAGCAGACGCTCGCGGTCGTCGAAGAAGAGCAGCAGCGCGCCGGCCACCAGCGGCAGCACGACGGGCGCGATGACGAGATGTTCGGGAGCCACGATCACCGTTCCGGCTCCCTTCCGTCGACATGGTCGGTGCCGGTCAGCCCGCGCGCGGCGAGGAGCACGACGAGGAACAGCGCCGTGGTGGCGAAGCCGATGACGATGGCGGTCAGCACCAGCGCCTGCGGCACCGGATCGGTGAAGGCCGAGGGATCGACCTCGCCCGCGCCCGCCAGCACCGGCGGCGCGTTCACCTTGAGCCGCCCCATCGAGAAGATGAACAGGTTGACGGCGTAGGACAGGAGCGCCAGCCCGATGATGACCTGGTAGGTGCGCGGGCGCAGCAGCAGCCACACGCCGGAGCCGACGAGGATGCCGATGCCGATGGCGAGGACGAGCTCCATCAGGCGTCCTCCTCCAGCTTCGCCGCCTCGACGGCGCGCACGCGATGGCTGCGCACCGA
>JACZJD010000547.1 GCA_014860725.1 Aquamicrobium sp. | reverse complement strand
GCGCGTCTACCAATTCCGCCACGACCGCACGTCACGAAAGGGCCGGTCCGAGCCGGCCCGGCGCATGTAGCAAATCGGTTTGCCGGGCACAAGGGCGCAGATGCGGATTTGCGCACAATTGCGCGCGTGCCTATCTGCCTGCACGGCTGGACCTTTCGGCCGGCAGGCTCCATACCGGAGCGACCCTGGGGTAGCCATCGGAATGCAAGGAAAATGACCGAGCGCGACCGGATCGATGCCACCTTCCTGCCCGTCCTCGACGGGCCGCCGGTCGAATGGCGGATCGAGCCGGGGCTGACCGACTATGCGCAGGCGCTGGCGGCAATGGAGGCCCGCGCCGCGGCGATCCGCAACGAGGGCGCGCCGGAGCTCGTGTGGCTGGTCGAGCACCCGCCGCTCTACACGGCCGGCACCAGCGCCGACCCGAAGGATCTGCTGCAGCCCGACCGCTTCCCGGTGTTCGACGCGGGCAGGGGCGGCGAATACACCTATCACGGCCCCGGGCAGCGGGTGGCCTATGCGATGCTCGACCTCAGGCGGCGGCGCGAGGACGTGCGTGCCTTTGTCGCGGCGCTGGAAGCCTGGGTGATCGGCTCGCTCGCACGCTTCAACGTCCGGGGCGAGCGGCGCGAGGATCGCGTCGGCGTCTGGGTGGTGCGGCCGGACCGGCAGCCGCTGCCCGACGGCCGGCCGGCCGAGGACAAGATCGCGGCCATCGGCATCCGGCTGCGGCGCTGGGTGAGCTTCCACGGCGTGGCGATCAACGTCGATCCCGACCTTTCCCATTTCGGCGGCATCGTTCCGTGCGGGATCGCCGGATACGGCGTGACCAGCCTCGTCGATCTCGGCCTGCCGGTGACGATGGCGGACTACGACGTCGCGCTCAAGGCCGCCTTCGAGGAGGTGTTCGGCCAGGTGGCGCCGGCGGGTCACATCGCCCCGATGAACAGCGCGACCGCGACGACGAAGGCGCTCATGGACACAAGCGAGGCGACATCCTGAACAAACTCGGCCATCTGTGATCTCCGTATTCGTTATGTTTGCAGTATGTTCAGGTAATGTTCTCTTGTCAAGTGTCGCCGACGCAACGGAAGGGGTGTCACGGAACGGCTGTGGCGTGGCCTACGGGAGGACGGGCGCAAGCTTCGTCGTTGCCACGCCCCGTTTTCGGTCTGGCTGTTGCCGAGGCTCGGGAAGCGGGGCGCGAGGGCCGTGCCTTCCGAATGGTAGAGAGGTGGCGCGACCCTCGCGCCCCGCCGGTGTCTTGCCCGCGACGATGGTGGGCAGGGCGTGGCATTTGCGCCCCCTGCGCTGACCGTCATCGAGGCCCGGGTCTCTAACGTCGACCGTCAAGCCGCACCACCGCAGCGCAGCCGACCCGGCACCGCCGCCCTTCCCGAATGCCCGGTGCGCATCCGGGTTCCCGCAAAGGCGGTGAGGAAAAGATAACGGCGGTGGTGAAGGGGGTGGATAGATCGCGCGGTTTTTTTGGGGGGCGCGAGACGGGCGCTGCTCCTCGTCCGGCCGTTCGGGCCACCTTCTTCCCGTTTACGGCCGGGCAATTGCTACGGCCGGGCAATCGCCCGCCTATGGCGGGACGCCGCCGCTGCGTCATCCCGGCCGACCGAGCGAAGCGAGGGAGAGCCGGGACCCATTGAGCAGCACGGCCGGGCTCTAGGCTTGCACTACGATCCTGAAGCGCGCCAGCGTGAGGACCGGGCCGTGCTCGACGATTTTGCGGCCAATGGGTCCCGGCTCTGCGGCCGCTTCGCGGCCTTGGCCGGGATGACGGCGGGCAGGATTGTCTCGGGATTCAGGGAACGCCTCGCGGTTGCACCGGGCCCCTTACCCCGCAGGCGGGGAGAGGGGAGCGGATGCGTTGCGGGCATCCGCCTTCTTCCCGTTTGCGAGGGGTGAGAAGTGGTTCGCGAAGGCCTCGAAAAGCCGGCGGCTTGGCTTTTCGAGGGATGAGCGGGCCTATCCCGGTTCGTCTTCGGGCGGATGCATCTCCGCGAGAACCCGAAGCGATCCGGAGGGGCGGGAGCCGGGGTTCAGGCGGCGTAGCGGTCGATGGAGACGTCGGCGGGATCCACGTCGGGCTTCCGGCCGGAGACGAGGTCGGCCAGCAGCCGGCCCGAGCCGCAGGCCATGGTCCAGCCGAGCGTGCCGTGGCCGGTGTTGAGGTAGAGCCCTTCGATGCCCGTCCGGCCGATCACCGGCGGGCCGTCCGGGGTCATCGGGCGCAGGCCGCACCAGAAGGTCGCCTCCTGCATCCTGCCGCCGCCCGGGAAAAGGTCGGTCACCGAATGTTCGAGCGGATCGCGGCGCGACGGGCGCAGCGACAGGTCGTAGCCGGCGATCTCCGCCGTGCCGCCGACGCGGATGCGCGAACCGAGCCGGGTGATGGCGATCTTGTAGGTCTCGTCCATCACCGTCGAGATCGGGGCGGCCGCCTCGTCGGCGACGGGCACGGTGATCGAATAGCCCTTGACCGGATGGACGGGGATGCGGATGCCGAGCGGCTTCAGGAGGAAGGGCGAGTAGCTGCCCAATGCCACGACCACGGCGTCGGCCTCGAACGTGCCCTTGTCGGTGCGCGCGCCGGTGGCGCGGCGGCCGTCGCTCAGGATTTCCCGGATGGTGACGCCGTAGCGGAAATCGACGGGGTTGTCGCCCTGGGCGGCCATCTCCGCCAGCCTGTTGGTAAAGATGTGGCAGTCGCCGGTCTCGTCGCCGGGCAGGCGCAGGCCGCCGACATATTTCTCGCTCACGCGGGCGAGCGCCGGCTCGGCCGCGGCGCAGCCGGCGCGGTCGAGCACCTCGAAGGGCACGCCGAACTGCCGCAGCACCTCGACGTCGCCGCCGATGCCGTCGAGCTGCTTCTGCGTGCGGAAGAGCTGGAGCGTGCCCCTGGCGCGCTCGTCATAGGCGATGCCGGTCTCGGCGCGCAGCGCGCGCAGGCAGTCGCGGCTGTATTCGGCGATGGGCACCATGCGCGCCTTGTTGACGGCGTAGCGCGCCGAGGTGCAGTTGCGCAGCATCCTCAACACCCACATCCATACGGCGGGGTCGAGCTTCGGCCGGATCGCGAGCGGGCCGTGCTTCATCGTCAGCCACTTCACGGCCTTCAACGGCACGCCGGGGCCGGCCCATGGCGAGGAATAGCCGGGCGAGATCTCTCCGGCATTGGCGTAGCTGGTCTCGAGCGCCGGACCTTCCTGGCGGTCGATGAGCGTGACCTCGTGGCCGGCCCTGGCGAGGTAGTAGGCGGACGTGGTGCCGATCACGCCGCCTCCGAGGATGAGGACTTTCAATACTGCGTTCCTTTTCGTGCGAAGTTCGTTCCGGCGCGGTCGCCGGCGGACGGGTCCTGCGCGGCGCGGGCCTGCCGCGCGCGGGCGAGGTCGAGGATGTCGGCGGGCGGGGGCAGACGGCAGCCTTCGAGGAAGGCGGCGTCCCGCACCGCAT
>JACZJD010000546.1 GCA_014860725.1 Aquamicrobium sp. | reverse complement strand
CTTGCCATCCCCGCCCTCGATCTCGCCGAGGGCGACACCGCCGGCGCCGTGCGCGCCTTGGTGGCGTGGCTGGAGACCGCCCGCGCCGCGCCGGGATCGTGACCGCCGGGCGCCCGTGCCGCGATCTTGCCCATAAGTGCGGCAATTTGGTCCGGAACCGGGCATTTTTGGGCTTGTCAATGGCCCGGTCGCTGACAAGATAGCGCTCCCTCGGTCCGGCCGCCCCGGTCGGAGCCGGGGCGGATCGTGTCGAAGTCAAGCAAACGCATATCACGGGGGTAGTGGTGACCGGTTCTGAACGTGCGCAGTGCGACCTCCTCCCGGACCCCTGTTTTCCGGAACCCGTCTGCGCGGCGCTGTCGCGCCTGAAACGCCGGCGCGCCGCATGATCGGTCTCGTCCTCGTCACGCACGGCCGGCTGGCCGAGGAGTTCCGCCTCGCGGTCGAGCACGTCGTCGGGCCGCAGGCGAATTTCGAGACCGTCTGCATCGGCGCCGACGACGACATGGAGCGCCGCCGCGCCGACATCGTCGAGGCCGTGGCGCGCGCCGACACCGGCGCCGGCGTCATCATCCTCACCGACATGTTCGGCGGTACGCCCTCCAACCTCGCCATCTCGGTGATGGTCGCCGGCAAGGTCGAGGTGGTGGCCGGCGTCAACCTGCCCATGCTCATCAAGCTGTCGAGCGTGCGCGCGGGCGACGACATGGCGCACGCGCTGAACGAGGCGCAGGCCGCCGGGCGCAAGTACATCAACGTCGCCAGCCAGGTTCTCAGCGGAAAATGAGCGACAGCAACGGCGCGGTCCGCCGCGAACTGACCATCGTCAACAAGCGTGGGCTGCATGCCCGGGCCTCGGCCCGCTTCGTCCAGCTCGTCGGCGAGTACGACGCCACGGTCGTGGTCGAGAAGGACGGCATGAGCGTCGGCGGCACCTCGATCATGGGGCTGATGATGCTGGCCGCCAGTCCCGGCTGCTCCATCGCCGTCACCGCCCGCGGGCCCGAGGCCGCGGCGCTGATGCAGGCGCTGGAGGAGCTCGTCTCCTCGCGCTTCGGCGAGGAAGCCTGACCCGCCCGTTCACCATATCCATATAAAGATTTCTTTATGTGCGGTTGCCGGAGCGCCCGTTTCTGTGGTACTGCGCGCCGCGAACGCACGGCGATTTTCGGAGGCGATTTCCGGATTCGCCGCCGCACGGACAATTTCATTCTGACTGGAGCGAGCGCCATGAGCGGCCATGACTACAGCGTTGCGGATATCGGCCTTGCCGACTGGGGCCGCAAGGAGATCACCATCGCCGAGACCGAGATGCCTGGCCTGATGGCCTGCCGCGAGGAATTCGGCGCCGCGCAGCCCCTCAAGGGCGCGCGCATCTCCGGCTCGCTGCACATGACGATCCAGACCGCGGTGCTGATCGAGACGCTGAAGGCGCTGGGCGCCGAGGTGCGCTGGGCCTCCTGCAACATCTTCTCGACCCAGGACCACGCCGCCGCCGCGATCGCCGCCAGCGCCACGCCGGTCTTCGCCGTCAAGGGCGAGTCGCTGACCGAATACTGGGAATACACCGACAGGATCTTCCAGTGGGCCGACGGCGGCCTGTCCAACATGATCCTCGACGACGGCGGCGACGCCACCATGTATATCCTGATCGGCGCGCGCGCCGAGGCGGGCGAGGACGTGCTGTCGAAGCCCGGCAACGAGGAAGAGGAGATCCTCTTCGCCCAGATCAGGAAGCGCATGGCCGCCACCCCCGGCTTCTTCACGAAGCAGCGCGAGGCGATCCGCGGCGTCACCGAGGAGACCACCACCGGCGTCAACCGCCTCTACCAGCTCCAGAAGAAGGGTCTGCTGCCCTTCCCGGCGATCAACGTCAACGACTCGGTCACCAAGTCGAAGTTCGACAACAAGTATGGCTGCCGGGAATCGCTGGTCGACGGCATCCGCCGCGCCACCGACGTGATGCTGGCCGGCAAGGTCGCCGTCGTCTGCGGCTACGGCGACGTCGGCAAGGGCTCGGCCGCGTCGTCGAGCGTGACCACCTCGAAGCCGTCCATCGCCGCCTGCAGCGCGCAGATCGGGTCGACCTCCGTGACCTTGACGCGCGCGCCGGCGCCGGCGAGCGACGCCGCCGAGCCCTTGCCGACGTCGCCGTAGCCGCAGACGACGGCGACCTTGCCGGCCAGCATCACGTCGGTGGCGCGGCGGATGCCGTCGACCAGCGATTCCCGGCAGCCATACTTGTTGTCGAACTTCGACTTGGTG
>JACZJD010000545.1 GCA_014860725.1 Aquamicrobium sp. | reverse complement strand
GGCCGGGACGGTCGAGGCGATCGAGCGCGCGGTGGCGGACGTGCAGGCCGGCCGCGCCGACGCGCTCGTCACCTGCCCCATCGCCAAGAAGCCGCTCTACGACGCCGGTTTCGCCTATCCCGGCCACACCGAATTCCTCGGCCATCTCGCCGGCGGCGCGCGCCCGGTGATGATGCTGGCGGGGCCGGACCTGCGCGCCGTGCCCGTCACGGTCCATATCGCGCTCGCGGAAGTGCCGCGCCGGCTGACGACGCAGGAGATCGTCGAGACGGCGGCGATCACCGCCGCCGACCTTGCGGCGAAGTTCGGCATCGCCCGGCCGCGCCTCGCCGTCGCCGGGCTCAACCCCCATGCCGGCGAGAACGGCGCCATGGGGCGCGAGGACGAGGAGGTGGTGCGCCCGGCGGTGGAAGAGCTCGTGCGCCGCGGCATCGCCGCGCGCGGGCCGCTACCGGCCGACACGATGTTCCATCCGCGGGCGCGGGCGACCTACGACGCGGCGATCTGCATGTATCACGACCAGGCGCTGATCCCGGCCAAGGCGCTCGCCTTCGACGAGACGGTCAACGTCACGCTCGGCCTGCCCTTCATCCGCACCTCGCCCGACCACGGCACGGCCTTCGACATCGCCGGCCAGGGCATCGCGCGGCCCGACAGCCTGATCGCGGCGCTGAAGATGGCGCGCGGGATGGCCGATGCGAAGGCGGCCGCCGCATGAGCCTCGACGGCCTGCCGCCGCTGCGCGAGGTGATCGAGCGCCACGAATTGCGGGCGAAGAAGTCGCTCGGCCAGAACTTCCTGCTCGACCTCAACCTCACCTCGAAGGTGGCGCGCGCGGCCGGCGACCTTACGGACGCCACCGTCATCGAGGTCGGCCCCGGCCCCGGCGGGCTGACGCGGGCGCTTCTCGCGCACGGCGCGAAGCGCGTGGTGGCGATCGAGCGCGACGAGCGCTGCCTTGCCGCGCTGGAAGAGATTTCCGTGCATTATCCGGGCCGGCTGGAGGTGATCGCGGGCGACGCGATGCGCACCGATTTCTCCGCGCTCGCGCCGGGCGAGAGCGTCAGGATCGTCGCCAACCTGCCCTACAATATCGGCACCGAGCTTCTCGTCCGCTGGCTGACGCCGGCCGTCTGGCCGCCCTTCTGGTCGTCGCTGACGCTGATGTTCCAGAAGGAGGTGGCGCAGCGCATCGTCGCGAAGCCCGGCGACGACGCCTATGGCCGGCTCGGCGTGCTCGCCGGCTGGCGCACGCAGGCGCGGATCGTGTTCGACCTGCCGCCGCAGGCGTTCACGCCGCCGCCCAAGGTCACCTCCGCGGTCGTCCACATCGTGCCGCGCGAGCACCCGCTGCCCGTGGACGGGAAGAAGCTCGCGCGGGTGACGGAGGCGGCCTTCGGCCAGCGGCGCAAGATGCTGCGCCAGAGCCTCAAGGCGCTGGGCGGCGAGCGCCTGCTGGACGCCGTCGGGATCGACGGGACCAGACGCGCGGAAACGCTCTCCGTGGAGGAGTTCGTCGCGCTGGCGAACGCGCTGTAACGGTACGACTTTCTAGAAGCCGTAGAGGCCGATCTCGTCGGGCGCGAGCGCGGCAAGGGCGGCCTTGTCGTCCTCGTCGAAGATGTCGCCGACCTGCGCCTTCAGCGCCGCTTCGAGCTTCCTGTCGGCCTCGCCGGTCGGGTCGGTCATGGCATCGACGAGCGTGTCGAGCGAAATGCCGAGGTCGTCGAGACCGAGCTTCTTCTCCAGCTCGGCGAGGAAAAATCCACCGCCCGGCTCCCGCTTGATCTCCTCGACCGCCTGCCGGATGGCGAGGCCGTAGGAGCGCACGGAGTCGAAATCGTCCATGGAGATGCCGAGCTCCTCGCCCAGCCGCTCCATAAGGCGCACCTTCATCTCGGTGATGTCGGGAATGCTGCGGTCGAACAGCGCCTGCGCGATCCTGCCCTTCGCCTGCGCAGACTGCCCGTCCGAAACCGGGCCTCCGTTGGCCACGGCGACCAGATCGGCGGCGGGATCGCGGCGCTCACCGGACTGCGCCTGCAAGGGCGCGGCCCGTTGCAGGAGAAAAGCGCGGCCGAGCCGGTCGTCGAAATCGGAAGCATGCCCGTTCCCCTGCGCGTGACGCCGGGAACGGCCGCGCGCCCGGAAACGATTAGCCGAACAGGGTTAACAAACCCCATACCGGGCTTCGAGCTGGATGCAAGGACGCCCGGCAGACCGGGCGTCCGGCATGTTCAGGCGGTTGCGAGCGCGGCCGCGATGGCGTCCTTCAGGGCGAGGCGGCGCTTGCGGAACTGCACCTCGGTCTCCTCGCTCACCGGCTCGATGCGGGTCTCGGCCTTGTGGATGCGGTCGTTGACCTCGTCATATTCCTCGAGCAGCCGCGCGA
>JACZJD010000544.1 GCA_014860725.1 Aquamicrobium sp. | reverse complement strand
GCGCGCAATGCGGTCTCGGCGATCAAGGTGGTCGCCGCGAAGCTGCAGACCGAGGTGCTCGACCGCGCCATCCAGGTGTTCGGCGCCGCCGGCATCACGCCCGACACGCCGCTGTCCTATCTCTGGACCTGGGGGCGTGCGTTGCGCTTCATCGACGGCCCCGACGAGGTGCACCTGCGCGGCATCGCGCGCGAGGAGCTCAAGCGCGCCAAAACGGCCGGCCCGCGCAATCTCGAACACTTCATGTATGCCCGCTGAGACGGCGCGCCCGCATCCGGGTCGCGGAGGGAAACGGCCTTCCGCGATCCGGCGCCGCAAGGAAGAACCGCCGCGCATCCGGACGGGAGCGCGGCGGTCGCGGCCCTCGGGAGGCGGCTTCAGTTCCTGAGCGGCCTGCCGGTCTACGGCATGTGCCCGATGCGCGCCTGCGTCGCCGGCCGCCTCATCAGCTCGGCGACCGCATTGCGCGGAGACGGATCGGAGCCGGCGATGTCGAGCAGGACGACGGGCACGCCCGCATGGGCGAACCGGGCCGCGATCCCGCCGCCCGTCGAGCCCGCGCCGATCACGGCGGCGAGGCGGATGCCGGTTTCCTTCACCCCGACGGCCGGGGCATGCGGCACCGCGCCGGTCATGCCGCCTCCAGGACCATGGCGATGCCCATGCCGCCGCCGATGCACTGGGTGGTCAGGGCGTAGCGGCCTTTCTCGCGCTGGAGCAGGGTTGCGGCCTTGCCAACCAGCCGGCCGCCGGTCGCCCCGAGCGGATGGCCGAGCGCGATGGCGCCGCCGTCGACGTTCAGCTTCTCCTCGGGAATGTCGAGCGCGCGCCGGCACGCTTCCGCCTGCGCCGCGAAGGCCTCGTTCATCTCGACGATGTCGATGTCGCCGATGGTGAGGCCCGCGCGCGCCAGCGCCTTCCGCGACGACTCGACCGGCCCCATCCCCATGATGCCGGGCGCACAGCCCGAGACGGCGAAGCTCGCGACGCGCGCCAGCGGCTTCAGCCCGTGCCGGGCGGCGAACGCGCCGGAGCAGACCAGAACCGCGGTCGCGCCGTCCGTCATCGGCGAGGACGAGCCGGCTGTCACCGTGCCGCCATCGAGGAAGACCGGCTTCAGCTCGCCGAGCTTTTCGAGCGTCGTTTCGCGCACGCAGCCGTCGTCGGCGACAAGCCGGCCCTCGTGCTCGACCGGAGCGATCTCGGCAGCCAGCCGCCCGTCCATCTGCGCGGCGCGCGCCTTGGCGTGGCTGGCGAAGGCGAAGCGGTCCTGGTCCTCGCGCGGGACGCCGAACTGCCGCGACACGCGCTCGGCGGTCAGGCCGACATTGATGTAGTCCTCCACCGCCTGACGGTCCCAGGACGGATGCGGCAGGACGTTGAAGCCCATCATGGGCACGCGCGACATGCTTTCCGTGCCGCCGGCGATGAAGGCCTCGCCGGCATTCATCGCGAGCATGCCGGCCGCGACCTGCACCGCCTGGATGGAGGAGCCGCACCAGCGGTTGACCGTCGCGCCGGCCGTGGTTTCGGGGAGACCGGCAAGCAGGCCGACCACGCGGCCGATGTTCAGGCCCTGCTCGCCCTCGGGGAAGGCGCAGCCCCACACCACGTCCTCGATCTCCTCGCCGGGCACGCCGGTCCTTTGCAGCAACGCGCGCACGACATGCGCGCCGAGGTCCTCGGGGCGCATCGAGGCCAGCGCGCCCTTGCGGGCGAAGGTAAAGGGAGAGCGGACATAGCCCCGCAACATAGGCATCTTTGCTCATTGCTTTGTTCCGACTGACAGGATGGGAGGGTGGATCAGCGTCCGTTGAAGTGCGGCGCGCGGCGTTCGAGGAAGGCCGCGACCGCGCCGGCGAAATCGCCGGTCGCGGCGCATTCGGCGAAGGCCTGCGCCTCGGCGTCGAGCTGGGTTTGCAGGTCGCGCTCCAGCGACTGGCGCATCAGCCGCTTGATGCGGCCCTGCGCGGCCGGCGCGCCGGGC
>JACZJD010000543.1 GCA_014860725.1 Aquamicrobium sp. | reverse complement strand
GCGCAATGGCGGCAGCGGCCGAGACGCGGCCCGCAACGCCGCGCATGTCGGCAACGATGATCTCGTTGCCGATGCCGTTCATTCTGGCAAAGGGGACGCGCGCGCTCATGGCCAGCTATATGGCGGAAATGCCGGGTGATTACCAGTGTCGCGGCCGACGCATGACGGAACGCTTTATTAACCCTGCGCGTTGGATTCTCCAAAAGATCGCCATTATTCTGGCGATTGAAGGGATTCGATAAAACCTGTGGGGCGGCCCCGCCCCGACGGAGGGAATGGATGGGTTTCAGGACTGCCGGCGTCATCGCCGCAACCTCGCTTATGGCGCTCGTTCTGGCCGGCTGCCAGAGCGACCGCTTCTCGCGGATCGACTCGCGCCCGGCCCCGCTGCCCGCCGCGCCGGCGGGAACGGTGACGGCCGGACA
The DNA here is from genome assembly GCA_014860725.1 of Aquamicrobium sp. The sequence goes on along the minus strand of JACZJD010000543.1, from coordinate 1,868 downwards.
GCTGCCGCCTCCGGTCCAGCCCGGCACCACTGATCCCTCGCAGTTCCCGGAAGCGCCGGGCGCGGGCGGTACGCAGCCCGGCGATCCCACCCAGATGGCGTCGCTGGAGCAGAGCGCGGCCGACATCTCCGCCGGCAGCGTCGCCGGCGTATGGAACGCCACCGTATCCGGCCAGAGCTGCCGCGTGGCCACGCCTCAGACGCGCTTCGGCCAGGGCTTCCGCGCCGGGCCGCTGCGCTGCCCCGCGCCGCTCGACGGCGTCAAGTCGTGGAACGTCTCCGGCAAGCAGCTCGCGCTCTACGACGAGGGCGGCAACGTTTTGGCGCGGCTTTATTCGTCCAGCGGCAACCGCTTCGACGGCCAGACCAGCAGCGGCCAGCCCGTCTCGCTGTCGCGCTAGACTCCCTCGCGACGTCACGGACCCGTTGAAACGGCCCGTGTCTTTGGCTACGCAGTTCCGGGCGGAACCCCGCTTCATGCCGCCCGGCACCGCTTCGAACCCGGCCTCCCGGCCCGGCGCATCATGCCCGGCCGGCATATCAGGATTGCCCCGCACCGATGTCCCCGCATGACGGGCTGTCGCCCTTCCGTACCGTCCGTCAGGCCTACGATCATCTGGAGGAGACCGGCGCCATCGGCCGCGACCCGGCGCAGATGGCCGTGGTCGACGCGCTCGACCGGCTGATCGAGGACCTGTCCGCCAAGCGGCTGGCCGCGAAATCGAGCGCGCTCGGCTGGCTGTTCGCCAAGCGGCGGCCGGCGCGCGAGCCGGTCAAGGGTCTCTACGTCCACGGCGAGGTCGGCCGCGGCAAGACCATGCTGATGGACCTGTTCTTCGAGCTGGTCCCGGTGCGGCGCAAGCGGCGCGCCCATTTCAACGACTTCATGGCCGACGTCCACGACCGCATCCAGAAGCATCGCGAGCGCCTGAAGCGCGGCGAGACCAAGGAGACGGACCCCATCCCGCCGGTCGCCAGGGCGCTTGCCGAGGAAGCCTGGGTGCTGTGCTTCGACGAGTTCACCGTCACCGACATCGCCGACGCCATGGTGCTGTCGCGGCTGTTCTCGGCCCTGTTCGACGAGGGCGTGGTGCTGGTCGCCACCTCCAACGTCGCACCACGCGATCTCTACCGCGACGGCCTGAACCGCAGCCTGTTCGAGCCGTTCATCGGCATCCTCGAGCGCCACGCCAAGGTGCTGAACCTCGACGGCCCGACCGACCACCGCCGCCGCAGGCTGGAACGGATGCAGGTCTACATCACGCCGCTCGGCCCCGAGGCCGACCGGCAGATGGACGAGGCGTGGGCCGCGGCGACGGCGGGCCTTGCCGTCCACGAGGAGCGGCTGCCGGTCAAGGGCCGCGAGGTCGTGGTGCCGCGCGCCGCCGGCACCGCCGCCCGCTTCGCCTTCGAGGACCTGTGCGGGGCCGCGCTCGCCGCGCGCGACTACCTCGCCGTCGCCGCCCGCTTCGACACGCTGTTCCTCGACCACATCCCGGTCATGGGCCAGGACAGGCGCAACGAGGCCAAGCGCTTCATCCTGCTCGTCGACACGCTCTACGACAACCGCGTGCGGCTCGTCGCCAGCGCCGAGGCCGCGCCGGAAGCGCTCTATCGCGGCACGACCGGGGTGGAGGTCTTCGAGTTCGCCCGCACCGCCTCGCGCCTAACCGAGATGCAAAGCCGCGAATGGCTCGACGGCGCCCGCCAGCAGGACGCGGCTCAATGAGCCCCCGCCGATGAGCCCCGGCCGATGAGCTTCGACCCTGCCGCCGCCGCCATGCTGCTGGCCCTGGCGGTCACGGCGCACAATGTCGAGGAGATGATCTGGCTGCCGGCCTTTCCCCATCCGCCCGCTCTCAGGTGGGA
>JACZJD010000542.1 GCA_014860725.1 Aquamicrobium sp. | reverse complement strand
CCTGCGGCTGGTGGTCGTCAACGCGCTCGAGCCCGACGGCCGCAACCCGCCCGGCATAGCGGACGATGCCGGCGACGCGCCCATGCCTCCCATCGTGCCGCTCAACGTGCGCGACACGGCCGGCAGCACGACCGGGTGGCTGCGCCCCTCGGCGCGGGTGTCGCTGTCCATCCCGATCAGCACCCTGACCCCCTACAACCAGATGCGGCTGCCCTTCGGCCTGCTGGAGAACAGGGCCGTCCCGCCGGTGGGGTCGAGCGCTGACGAGGCCGGCGCCTACTATGTCGAGATGTATATGGGCCGGGTGTGGATCGAGGAGGAGGCGCTTGCCGGCACGATCGGCTGGTTCATCGACCGCATCGGCGAGACGCTCGGGCCGGACTGGACGCTGACGGCCGGCGAAGGGCCGTCGCAGGGCTGCGGGCCGCAGGGCCACGCCTATTACGTCTTCGGCCGGCTCTACTGCCTGAACGCCGCCGAGGCGGCCCCGCCGCCCGACGAGGAAGCCGAGCAGAGCGCCCGCGAGACGGTGGCGGCGGCGCTCGAGGAGATGCGCCTGATGACCAACCCGGACGGCTCGCCCGTGCTGGAGACCGCTTATGAGGACGGCGAGCGGTTCGAGCTGGTCAAGAAATGGCCCTACGCCTTCGGCGCGCTGCCGGTGCATTCGGTGGGCGACGTGATCGGCCACGACAGCCACGGGCTCTACGGCGCGCTGATCGTCGAGCCGGCCACGGTCGAGACCCCGGCCGAGAACGGCTCCGGCGCGGCGCAGGCGCTGCGGCCGCCGGTCCACTTTCCCGCCTGCTTCGCGGCGGCGCAGGGCGAGGCCTGCCAGGAGGAGTTCGGCGTGGGCGCGGCGGCTGCGCGGGTCGCCAACCTGCCGTCCGACTTCGCGGCGAGCGCCGACCTCGTGATGAAGGCGAGGCAGCCGGGCGAGCCCGACGTGACGGTGCGCGAGCACGTGCTCCTGTGGCAGGACGGGCTGAACATATGGGACCGCCGCGGCGCGGCCTTCTCCTCCTATCCGCCGTTCCTTCGCGGGCCGAAGCCGCTCAACGATTGCCGCGTCTGCGACGATTCCTACGACTGGGGCGACCATGCCGCCGGCGAGCGCACGGAGCCCTTCTTCGCCCGGCTGGCCGGCAAGACGGTCTCGACCGTGCTGGAAGGAAACGAGGTGCAGGTCTCGATCCCGCACGACATCGGCCCCGACAGCGTCGACCGGCATGCCGAGGCGCACTATAGCGGCCGCGCGCTCTATAACCCGCTTTCCGACTACAACGCCTGGCCGTTCCCGGCGGACTTCCTCGCCGCCGGCCAGGACCTGTCCTCCGGCCTGTCGACGCCGGAGCTGGAAGCCGCGCCGGGGCAGGAAGTGTGGCTGCGCGTCGTGCAGCCGGCCGGCAGGGCGCGCCAGCGCGCGTTCCTTTCCACCGGGCCCGGCTACAGCGACCTCTTCCCGGGCTTCGGGTCGGGCCACTCGGCGCTCTTGTCGGCGCGCAAGTCCGTCACCGCCGCGTTCAGGACGCCCGACTGGCCGGCCACCTATCTGTGGCGCGACGGTCCCTCGCAGCATGTCGGCGGGGGCGTGTGGGGCCGGTTCGTGGTGCGCGACCCGTCCGCGCAATCGGCGCAACAGCCGCCGCAGCAATAGGAGGCGGCCGGTGAGCGCGCCCGGCGCATTGGCCGGCACAGAGGCCGGCGGAGGCTGCGGGGCGGGTGAG
>JACZJD010000541.1 GCA_014860725.1 Aquamicrobium sp. | reverse complement strand
GCTGGGACGACAAGGCCTGGATTTCCTTCGCGCCGGATGCCGGCATCGTGCTGACGCGCTAAGAAAAGGAGGCGGCCATGACCGGAGCGACCTCCGTGGCGAACGGCAGCGCGGCGGCCCAGCGGGGAGAGGGGCGGCGCGAGGGGCCGGGCACGCGGCTGATCGCGGCGCTCGCCAGCCGCTTCGTCATCCTCGTGCCCTATCTGTGGCTGCTGTTCTTCTTCCTCGTCCCGTTCATCATCGTCTTCAAGATCTCGCTGTCGCAGACCGCGATCGCCATGCCGCCCTACACGCCGGTCATCGGGCTGCGCGAGGGACTCTCCGGCCTGATCGACGGGCTGAGGGAGCTGTCCTTCGACAACTATCTGTGGCTCGTCGACGACGCGCTCTACTTCAACGCCTACGTCTCCAGCCTGGTCATCGCCGGGGTCTCGACCTTCCTGACGCTGCTGGTCGGCTATCCGCTCGCCTACGGCATGGCGCGGGCGCCGAGCTCGCTGCGCCCGCTCCTGCTGATGATGGTCATCCTGCCGTTCTGGACCTCGTTCCTGATCCGCGTCTACGCCTGGATCGGCATCCTCAAGCCGGAGGGGCTGCTCAACCAGTTCCTGATGTGGGTCGGCGTCATCGACACGCCGCTCCTCATCATGAACACGCACACCGCGATCTTCATCGGCATCGTCTATTCCTACCTGCCCTTCATGGTGCTGCCGCTCTACGCGACGCTGGAGAAGATGGACTTCTCGCTGATCGAGGCGGCGCAGGATTTGGGCTGCACGCCCACCGCCGCCTTCTGGAAGATCACCTTCCCGCTGTCGCTGCCCGGCGTCGTCGCCGGCTGCCTGCTGGTGTTCATCCCGGCCGTGGGCGAGTTCGTCATTCCCGATCTCCTCGGCGGCTCGCAGACGCTGATGATCGGCAAGACGCTGTGGAACGAGTTCTTCGCCAACCGCGACTGGCCGGTCGCCTCGGCGGTGGCGATCATCCTGCTTCTGATCCTCGTCCTGCCGATCATGTTCTTCCAGCGCTCGCAGGCGCTGGCGCAGGAAAAGGGGAAGTAGGCCGCCATGCAGGGCAAGCTCTCCCGCTTCAACATCGCAGCGCTCGTGCTGGGCTTCGCCTTTCTCTACCTGCCCATCGTGCTGCTCATCGTCTACTCGTTCAACGCCTCGCGGCTGGTCACGGTATGGGGCGGGTTCTCGACGCGCTGGTACGTGGCGTTGTTCTCCAACCAGGGCCTGATCGATGCGGCCTGGGTCACGGCGCGCGTCGCCTTCGTCTCGGCGAGCGTCGCCACCGTGCTCGGCACGCTCGCCGCGCTGGCGCTCACGCGCTACACGCGCTTTCGCGGCCGCTTCCTGTTCTCCGGCATGGTGTTCGCGCCGCTGGTCATGCCCGAGGTCATCACCGGCCTGTCGCTGCTCCTGCTCTTCGTCGCCATCGGCTTCGACCGCGGCTTCATGACGGTCACGCTCGCCCACATCACCTTCACCATGTGCTTCGTGGCGGTGGTGGTGCAGTCGCGGTTGATCTCCTTCGACCGCTCGCTGGAGGAGGCGGCGATGGACCTCGGCGCCACGCCGACCCGCACCTTCTTCCAGGTGACGCTGCCGGTGATCATGCCGGCGGTGGTGGCGGGCTGGATGCTGGCCTTCACGCTGTCGCTCGACGACCTGGTGATCGCCTCCTTCACCTCCGGGCCCGGCGCGACGACGCTGCCGATGAAGATCTACAGCCAGGTGCGCCTCGGCGTGACGCCGGAGATCAACGCCGTCTGCACGCTGCTCATCGCCGTCGTCACCATCGGCGTCCTCGCCGCCGCCGTCGTCAACAAGCGCCGCGACGTGCAGCGCCAGCGTGACGAGCAGGCGGCGCAGCAGGAAGGCTAGTGCTGTAGGGGGCGAATTTCACTTTCGCCGCGACTGGGTTAGTCTGGCGGCACGGATCAAGGAAGGAAACCGTTCATGCTGCCCCTGTTCGACATGCTCGCCAAAGCCCAGAACGGCAACGCCATCGGTGAGATGGCGCGGCAGTTCGGCCTCTCCCAGCAACAGGCGCAGGAGGCGATGGCGGCGCTGATGCCGGCCTTCAGCCAAGGGCTGAAGCGCAACACCGCCAACCCCTACGATCTCGGCAGCTTCCTGTCGGCGCTGGCCTCGGGCCAGCACGCGAAATATTTCGAGGACGCGGCCGCCGCCTTCACGCCGCAGGGCATGCAGGAAGGCAACGGCATCCTCGGCCACCTGTTCGGCTCCAAGGAGCTGTCGCGCGCCGTCGCGGCGCAGGCGGCGCAGGCCACCGGCATCGCCCAGCAGACCCTGCAGCAGATGCTGCCCGCGCTCGCCTCGATGATCATGGGCGGTCTCTTCAAGCAGGCCACGGGG
>JACZJD010000540.1 GCA_014860725.1 Aquamicrobium sp. | reverse complement strand
ACGCGCACCCCGCGCGCGGTCGAGGGGGTGACGACCTTCCACGGCGGCGACGGGCTGAGGGCGTTCCTGGCGGCGACGGACATTCTCGTCGTGCTCCTGCCCTACACGCCGGCGACCGAGGGCATCGTCGACTACGACCTCTTGCGCGGCCTTCGCCGCGACAATGCGCTGGGCGGGGCCCATGATGCCGACCGCCACCGCGGCGGCCGTCGGCTGCGGCGGCTCGCGCCACACCTTGCCCGCCTGCTGCGCGCGGTAGGTCGCGCCCTGCCGGTGATGGTCCATCACCCGCCACACCACATATTCGGCCATGTGGGTGGCGAGGTTCTCCGCCACCACGCGCAGGATCGGCACGTCGGGCAGGTCCTCGTCGGCGAAGATGTGATCGACGCCCGCGCCCGTCGAGACGACGAGCCTGAGATTGGGCAGGCCGGCCAGCACGCCGGCCTCGTGCTTCCACACCACCGCATAGTCGATCGACGGATCGGACGGGAAGCTGCGCTCCGTCACCACCTCGTAGCCCCTGCCCAGCAGGCGCCGCCAGTGATCGACGTCCTGGCCGGTGAGCGAAAGCAGGATGCGGCCGCGGGCGGGCTGTGACATGGCGTAGCTCCGATCGGATTACTGGCTGACGACGCCGGCCGGCGCGGTCGCCAGGTCGAAGGCGGCGGCGATCAGCGCCCGGGTGTAGTCGCTCTGCGGGTTCTCGAAGATCTGCTGCGACGGCCCTTCCTCCACCACCTTGCCGCCGCGCATGACGACGACATGGTTGGAGAGCGCCCGCACCACCTTGAGGTCGTGGCTGATGAAGAGATAGGCGAGCTCGTGCCGGCGCTGCAGCTCGCGCAGGAGGTCCACCACCTGCGCCTGCACGCTCATGTCGAGTGCCGAGGTCGGCTCGTCCAGCATCACGAAGCGCGGCTTCAGCACCATGGCGCGGGCGATGGCGATGCGCTGGCGCTGGCCGCCGGAGAACTCGTGCGGATAGCGGAAGCGGGTGTCGGGATCGAGCCCCACCTCCTTCAGCACGTCCACCACCATGTCGTCGCGCTCGTCGGCCGACAGCTTCGGCTCGTGGATCTTCAGGCCTTCCTCGACGATCTCGGAGACCGACATGCGCGGGCTGAGCGAGCCGAACGGGTCCTGGAACACGATCTGCATCTGGCGCCTGAGCGGCCGCATCTCCCGGAACGAATACTGGTCGATGCGTTTGTCGCCGAGCATGATGCGGCCTTCCGACGCGATCATGCGCGACAGCGCCAGCCCGAGCGTGGTCTTGCCCGAGCCGGATTCGCCGACGATGCCCAGCGTCTGCCCGGCCTTCACCGTCACGTCGACGCCGTCCACCGCCTTGACGTGATCCACCGTGCGCCGGAAGAAGCCCTGCTTGATTGGGAACCAGACGCGGACGGCCTCGCCCGAAAGCACCGTCTCGGCCGCGGGGTCCTCGGCCGGCGGCTTGCCCTTCGGCTCGGCGGCGAGCAGATGGCGCGTGTAGTCGTGCTGCGGGTTGGCGAAGATCGCGCTCGTCGGCCCGCTCTCGACGATCCGCCCCTTGGTCATCACGCAGACCTTGTCGGCGATGCGCCGCACGATGCCGAGATCGTGGGTGATGAACAGCATCGACATGCGGTTGTTCTGCTTCAGCCCTGCCAGCAGCTCGAGGATCTGCGCCTGCACCGTGACGTCGAGCGCGGTCGTCGGCTCGTCGGCGATCAGCAGCTCCGGCTCGTTGGCCAAGGCCATCGCGATCATGACGCGCTGGCGCTGGCCGCCCGAAAGCTGGTGCGGATAGGCGCCGAGCCGCTTTTCCGGCTCGCGGATGCCGACCTCGTTCAGGAGCTCCAGCGTCCGCGCCCGGGCGGCGTTGTCGCCCATGCCGCGATGGATCTTCAGGATCTCGCCGATCTGCGTCTCGATGGTGTGGAGCGGATTGAGCGAGGTCATCGGCTCCTGGAAGATCATGGTGATCTTGTTGCCGCGCACGCGCCGCAGCGCCTTCTCGCCCT
>JACZJD010000539.1 GCA_014860725.1 Aquamicrobium sp. | reverse complement strand
ATGCGGGCCTCGGCGCGCGCCTGCACGCCGAGCGGGCTGAGGCCGTGGCCGCCGGGGCGGAAGCCCGGTTCATGGCCCGCGCGCGCGACATAGCCCTGCCCGACCCGGAAGAAGAGGTCGAGGCTTCTCTGGCTGGCCAGTTCGATCAGCGGCGTGAGCGCATTCATCGGGCGTCGCAACAGGCGTGAGGCTGCATCCGGGGCGACGCTATCGGCGGCGGTTTAACGTTCGATTAACGATAAGGGCTTCAGCCCCAGCGCGCGCGGACGGCGGCCACGTAAGGGCGGCTGACGGGAATGCGCGTGCCGGATTTCAGCACCACGGTGAGACGGCCGTTGTCGCGGGCGAGCGCTTCCACCGCCGCGTCCGCCACCCAGTGCGAGCGATGGATGCGCAGGCCGGGCGTGCCGCCGAGCTCGGCCAGCGCGTCGGCGAAGCGCATCAGCACCAGCTCGCGGCCGCGCGCGGTGGCGACCTCGACATAGTGGTCCTGCATGGCGAGGTGGAGAAGCGCGCCGCGGTTCTCCGGGCCGAGGCGGCGCAGGAGAGGGGCCTGCGCCGGCGCGGCGGAGGCGGCCGGCTGCTGCGGTGCGCGCGCCTGTGGCGCGGGGTGCATCGACAGCCATGTCAGGACGCAGAACAGGGCGGAGAGGACGAGGCCGGTGCCGAGCGCTCCGGCATAGCTCGCCGGCGTGACCGTGCCGCCGAACGTCGCGGTCCTCAGCGTTTCGGTGACGAGGCCGATCAGCGGGGCGGCGAGCACGGCTCCGGTCATCATCCGGGCGAGGCGGCTGGCGACGCGCCCTTCGAGGAGGACGTCGGCGAAGACGACGAAGACGAGCGCGCAGGCCCATGTCGCGGCATGGAGCACGAGCCAGAAGCCGAGCCGCGGCGCGGCCGGCAGGGCGGCAGTGCCGAACGGGGCGGTGATCCAGAAGAGGAGGACGACGGCCGCGAACGTGCTCCAGAAGCGCGGCGAGCGCAGGAAGGCCTGCAGTTTGCGAAGCGCGGATTGCACAAGCTGCCGGTTCACGAATTCCTCTCCCCGATCCGCGTCGATCCATTTGAGCCGCTGCGATGGTTGGACGAACAAGGGGCGGATTTCAACCGGCCGAGGCCCGACCGCATGTCTTCGATCCCGCTCTTCAACGCCTCCTTCGCCGTTCTCTTCCATGTCGCGACCGTGGTTCCGGCAGCGCTGATCGGCGCGTGGCTGCTCGCGCGGCCGAAGGGGACGCGGCTCCATCGCCTGCTCGGCCGCATCTGGATCGGCCTGATGGCGGCGACGGCGCTGTCGACCTTCTTCATCCACGAGATAAGGCTGGTCGGCGATTTCAGCCCGATCCATCTCATCTCCGTCTACGTGCTGTCCGGCTGCGTGCTCGCCGTGCGCGCGGCGCGGCGGCGCGACATCGCCGCCCATCGCGGCCATGTCGCCGGCATGTATCTCGGCGGCATCGTCGTCGCCGGCGCGTTCACCTTCCTGCCCGGCCGCATCATGCACGACAGCCTCGCCGCCATCGGCGGCGACGCCACGAGCCTCGTGCTCGCCGCACTGCTCGCGGCGGCCTTCGTCTCGGCCGGCCTGCTCGCGGTCCGGAACATGGGCATCCCGGCATGGCGCCGGCGGTCGCCGGGCTGAAGCGGGCCGGGGGCCGCATCTTTTCGTTCCATGGCCGCACCGGGGAGGCTATAGAATGGCCTCGTCGGCCGCTCGGCCAGGAACAGGAAAGGATGCAGCCGATGCGCTGGAGAGACCGTCGCCAGAGCAGCAATGTCGAGGATCGCCGCGGGCAGCGTGGCGCGCCGGGCGGCTTCGGCCGGACGGGCCGGCCGATCCCGATTCCGATCGGCCGCGGCGTCGGGGGCGGCGGCCTTTCGGGCATCATCATCCTCGTCGTCATCTTCTTCGCGCTGCGCGCCTGCGGCATCGACCCGCTGCAGATCCTGGAGGGCGGCGGGCCGGCGACGCCGCAGATCACCGAGAACGGCGCGGGCAGCCAGCCGACCGACGAGGAGGCGCAGTTCGTCTCCGTGGTGCTGGCCGAAACCGAGGACGTGTGGAACGGCATCTTCCAGGCCGAAGGGCAGAGCTATCGCGAGCCGACGCTGGTGCTGTTCTCGGATCAGGTGCAGTCGGCCTGCGGCTTTGCCTCCTCGGCGTCGGGGCCGTTCTACTGCCCGGGCGATTCCAAGGTCTATATCGACCTCGCCTTCTTCCGCGAGCTGTCGCAGCGCTTCGGCGCGTCGGGCGACTTCGCGCAGGCCTACGTCATCGCGCACGAGGTCGGCCACCATGTGCAGAACCTGATCGGCGTGCTGCCGCGCTTCAATGAGATGCGCCAGCGCATGAGCCAGGTCGAGGCCAACCAGATGTCGATCCGCGTCGAATTGCAGGCCGACTGCTTCGCCGGCATCTGGGCGCACTACACGGCGCAGAAGGGGCTCCTGGAGGAAGGCGACATCGAGGAGGCGCTGAACGCGGCGCACCAGATCGGCGACGACACGCTCCAGAAGCGCACGCAGGGCTACGTCGTGCCGGACAGCTTCAACCACGGCACGTCGGAGCAGCGCATGACGTGGTTCGCCAACGGCCTGCGCAACGGCCGGTTGGCCGATTGCGACACGTTCAACAATCCGGTTTGAGTATCGCCTACGGGAAGAGCTGACTCTCGCTCACGGGCCGCACCGCCGCCTGCGGCTCGCTGGCGCTCCGCGGGGGCGGACCATGAGGCACGGCGCCCGGTCGGGCTTGCGGGCTGTTGTTTTCGCTCGCGCGCCGTGCGCTCGCCTGCAGCTCGCTGGCGCTCCGCGGGGGCGGGCCATGAGGCCCGACGCCCGGTCGGGCTTGCGGCCTGCGGCCGTTGTTTTCGCTCGTTTCTTGTCGAGGGGCGGCCGCTCAGACCGGCACCGTCTCGCCCTTGCGGGCGCGGATCATGTCGGCGAAGCGGCGGAACAGGTAGTGCGAGTCCTGCGGGCCGGGCGAGGCCTCGGGGTGGTGCTGTACCGAGAACACCGGCTTGCCGACGAGCGCGATGCCGCAGTTCGAGCCGTCGAACAGCGAGACGTGAGTCTCCTCGACGCCTTGCGGCAGCGAGCTCACGTCGACCGCGAAGCCGTGGTTCATCGACACGATCTCGACCTTGCCGGTGGTGTGGTCCTTGACCGGATGGTTGGCGCCGTGGTGGCCCTGATGCATCTTCACCGTGCGGCCGCCGAGCGCCAGCGCCAGGATCTGGTGGCCGAGGCAGATGCCGAAGATCGGGATGCCGGTCTCGAGCAGCTTCCTGAGCGCCGGCACGGCGTATTCGCCGGTCGCGGCCGGGTCGCCCGGGCCGTTGGACAGGAAGATGCCGTCGGGCCGCAGCGCGAGGATGTCCTCGGCCGAGGTCTTGGCCGGTACCACCGTCACCTTGGCGCCGAGGCCGGCGAGCAGCCGCAGGATGTTGCGCTTGATGCCGAAATCGACGGCGACGATGTGCATCCACGGCTCGGCCTGCTCGCCGAAGCCCTCGTTCCACACCCACGGCGTCTCGCTCCACGCCGAGGACTGGCCGGAGGTGACGTCCTTGGCGAGGTCGAGATCGACGAGGCCGTGCCACTCGCGCGCCTCCTTCTTCAGCGCCTCGATGTCGAACACGCCGTCGGGCGCATGGGCGATCACCGCGTTGGGCGCGCCCTTCTCGCGAATCAGGGCGGTCAGCGCCCGGGTGTCGATGCCGGTCATGGCGACGATGCCGCGCTTCTTCAGCCAGTCGGCGAGATGGCCGGCGGCGCGCCAGTTCGACGGGGCGGTGACGTCGGCCTTGAAGATCGCGCCGACCGCGCCGGCGCGCGCGGCGGGGTTCAGGTCCTCGGCGTCCTCGGCATTGGTGCCGATATTGCCGATATGCGGGAAGGTGAAGGTGACGATCTGGCCGGCATAGGACGGGTCGGTCAGGATTTCCTGATAGCCGGTCAGCGCCGTGTTGAAGCAGACCTCGGCGGCCACGTGCCCGGTCGCGCCGAGGCCCTTGCCCTCGATCACCGTGCCGTCGGCCAGCACCAGAAGCGCGGTCGGCCTCGCCCTGGTCCAGGGCTGGGTGGGGGTTTCAGTCGTCTCGGCCATTGCGGCTCTCCGTTCGTGAGCCGTCCGCGCTTGCTTTCGCGCCGCCGGCGGGACATATCGCGCGGCGGATGGCACGGGCGGGGCCGCATTCGGCCTAAACATGCTGGATATAGTTTCGCCCGGTGCATAAAAGAAGGCGCGGGCGCGGTCAACGACCGTGGTGCGCCGGAAACAGGGAGACGTATCATGCGCGAAACCATCGCCCAGGCGCTGAAGGACGCGCTGAAGAGCAAGGACAAGCTGCGGACCGGCACGCTCCGGCTCGTCAACGCCGCGATCCAGGACCGCGACATCGCCAATCGCGGCGCGGGCAAGGACCCGGTCGGCGACGACGAGATCCTGCAGATCCTGACCAAGATGGTGAAACAGCGCGAGGAATCGGCCAAGGCCTTCGAGGAAGGCGGCCGCATCGAGCTTGCCGAGCAGGAGCGCGGCGAGATCGCCATCATCAAGGAATACCTGCCGAGCCAGATGGGCGAGGACGAGGTGCGCAAGGCGGCGGCCGAAGCCGTGGCCGAGACCGGCGCCCAGGGCCTGCGCGACATGGGCCGCGTCATGGCCGTGCTCAAGGAGCGCTATCCCGGCCGCATCGACTTCGCCAGGGCGAGCGCCATCGTCAAGGACCTCCTGGGGTAGGTTTTTATCGCTCACGGGCCGCACCGCCGCCTGCGGCGGCTGGCCCTCCGCGAGGGCGGGCCACGAGGCCCGACGCCCGGTCGGGCTTGCAGCCTGCGGCTGTTTTTTTCGCTCATGCGC
>JACZJD010000538.1 GCA_014860725.1 Aquamicrobium sp. | reverse complement strand
GCCTTTCCGCTCGCCGGCGGCGCGCTCGCGCCGCTGCGCGCGGCAAGCGAGAAGACCGGCTCCGGCGATTTCATGTCGCTGTGGGCCGGCCAGGCCGCCCGGCTCGGCCGCGAGATGGGCGCCGCCGAGCTGACCCGCACGCTGGCCGAGGACGCCCTGGCGCGGCTCGGTCGTCACCCCGTCACGAAAGCATAGATCAATGCAGGGCCCGGCACCGCGGGAAGCCCCGGCAGGGCGGCTCGCGGGCCGGAGCCATTTTGCCCTCCCGAGCGAGCAGAGCCGATGATCCAGACGCCCTACTACCTGATCGACAAAGACAAGCTGACGCGCAACATGGAGATCGTCGCCCGCGTGCGCCGGCAGTCGGGCGCCAAGGCGCTGCTCGCGCTCAAATGCTTCGCGACGTGGTCGGTGTTCGACCTGATGCGGCAGTATATGGACGGCACCACCTCGTCCTCGCTCTACGAGGTCAGGCTCGGGCGCGAGAAGTTCGGCGGCGAGACGCATGCCTACAGCGTCGCCTGGGCCGACCACGAGATCGACGAGGCGGCTTCCCACGCCGACAAGATCATCTTCAACTCGCTCGGCCAGCTCGACCGCTTCGCCGACCGGGTCGACATCGCCCAGGGCCTGAGGCTCAACCCCGGCATCTCGTCGTCCTCCTTCGACCTCGCCGATCCGGCGCGGCCGTTCAGCCGGCTGGGCGAGTGGGACGCGGCGCGGGTCGAGCCGGTGCTCGACCGCATCAGCGGCTTCATGATCCACAACAACTGCGAGAACGCCGACTTCGAGCTGTTCTCCCGCATGCTCGACGTGATCGAGGCCAAGTTCGGCGCGCTTCTTTCCCGCGTCGGATGGGTCAGCCTCGGCGGCGGCATCCACTTCACCGGCGAGGACTATCCGGTCGACGCCTTCTGCGAGCGGCTGAAGCGGTTTTCGGGGCGCTTCGGCGTGCAGGTCTATCTGGAGCCGGGCGAAGCCGCGATCACCAAGAGCACGACGCTCGAGGTGACGGTGCTCGACACGCTCTACAACGGCAAGCACCTCGCCATCGTCGATTCGTCCATCGAGGCGCACATGCTCGACCTCCTGATCTACCGCGAGAGCGCCAAGGTCGAGCCCAATGCCGGGCCGCACGAATTCATGGTCTGCGGCAAGTCGTGCCTGGCGGGCGACGTGTTCGGCACCTTCCGCTTCCCCGCGGCGCTCAAGGCCGGCGACCGCATCTCCATCCAGGACGCGGCCGGTTACACGATGGTCAAGAAGAACTGGTTCAACGGCGTGCAGATGCCGTCGATCGCGATCCGCGAGCCGGACGGCTCGGTCAGGACGGTCCGCGAGTTCACCTTCGCGGATTACGAGGCAAGCCTCTCGTGAGGCTTCGCAGGGCAAACCCGAAACTGAAAGGAGGCTCCGTGCCGCAATGAAGAAAAATGTCCTCATCATCGGCGCCGGCGGCGTGGCGCAGGTCGTCGCGCACAAATGCGCACAGAACAACGATGTGCTCGGCGACATCCACATCGCCTCGCGCACGCTTGCGAAGTGCGAGGCGATCGTTGCATCCGTCCGCGAGAAGAATGCCCTCGAGGTGGATGGCAAAATCGAGGCCCATGCGCTCGACGCGATGGATGTGGAGGCGACGAAGGCGCTGATCGAGAAGACGGGCGCCCGGATCGTCATCAATGTCGGCTCGGCCTTTCTCAACATGTCCGTCCTGTCGGCCTGCATCGCCGCGGGCGCGGCCTATATCGACACCGCGATCCACGAGGACCCGCTCAAGATCTGCGAGACGCCGCCGTGGTACGCCAACTACGAATGGAAGCGTCGCGACGAGGTCGAGAAGGCGGGCGTGACCGCCATCCTCGGCGCGGGCTTCGACCCCGGCGTGGTCAACGCCTATGCCAAGCTCGCCCATGACGAGTATTTCGACCGCGTCGATTCCATCGACATCGTCGACATCAACGCCGGCAGCCACGGCCGCTGGTTCGCGACCAATTTCGATCCCGAGATCAATTTCCGCGAGTTCACCGGCCAGGTGTGGTCGTGGCAGGACGGCAAGTGGGTCTCCAACACGATGTTCGAGATCGGCAAGGAATGGGACCTGCCCGTCGTCGGCAGGCAGAAGGCCTACATGACCGGCCACGACGAGGTGCACTCGCTGTCGCAGCGGCTCGGTGTGCCCAACGTGCGCTTCTGGATGGGCTTCGGCGACCACTACATCAACGTCTTCACCGTTCTGAAGAATCTCGGCCTGCTCTCCGAGCAGCCGGTGAGGACGGCCGAGGGGCTGGAGGTGGTGCCGCTCAAGGTGGTGAAGGCGGTGCTGCCCGATCCCGGCTCGCTCGCGCCGGACTACACCGGTAAGACCTGCATCGGCGATCTGGTCAAGGGCGTGAAGGACGGCAGGGAACGCGAGGTCTTCATCTACAACGTCGCCGACCACAAGGAAGCCTATGAGGAGGTCGGCTCGCAGGGCATCTCCTACACGGCCGGCGTGCCGGCGGTCGCCGCCGCGATGCTGATCGCCACCGGCGAGTGGGACGTGAAGAAGATGGCCAATGTCGAGGACCTGCCGCCGCGGCCGTTCCTCGACCTCCTGAACCGCATCGGCCTGCCGACCCGGATCAAGGAAGGCGAGGCCGACGCGGCGCTGACCTTCTCCTGACGCGAAGACGCCCCCGCCGCACCGAAGCGGCGGGGGCGCTGCTCTTTCAGCCGTCGCGGCGGAAAGCCGCGTTTCAGCTCGTGAAGAAGCTCTGGGTGCCGTGGGCCTCGATCGCCTCGGCGAGGCGGCCGAGCGCATGGACATAGGCGGCCGTGCGGACGCTGATGCCCTTGTTCTTGGAGATGTTCCAGATGGCGCGGCCTTCGCGCTCCATGATCTCCTGCAGCCGCTCGTGGATCTCGCGCTCGGTCCAGTAGTAGCCCTGCTTGTTCTGCACCCACTCGAAATACGACACCGTGACGCCGCCGGCATTGGCCAGGATGTCGGGCAGGACGACGACGTCCTTCCTGGCCAGGATCTGGTCGGCTTCCGGCGTCACCGGGCCGTTGGCGAGCTCGAGGACGAGCCTGGCCTTGACGTCGCCGGCATTGTCCTCGTGGATCATGTTCTCCAGCGCCGACGGCACCAGGAGGTCGCAATCCACGCCGACGAGCGCATCGCCGGAGAGGAACTCGTGCCCGCTCTTGCCCGCCGTCGCGGCGACGGAATGGCCCTGCTCCTTGGCGTCGAGCAGGAGGTTGACGTCGAGGCCGCCTTCCGCCTGGACGCCGCCCTGCGAATCCGTGACCGCGACGATCTTGTGGCCGTCGCCGGCAAGCAGGCGCGCGATGTGCTGGCCGGCATTGCCGAAGCCCTGCACCGCGACGCGCAGCGTCTGGCCGAGGCCGAGGTCGCTGGCGAGATGGCGCACGAGGTAGTAGCCGCCGCGCGCCGTCGCATCGCCGCGGCCGAGCGAGCCGCCGAGCGCGATCGGCTTGCCGGTGATGACGGCGGGCTCCGCCTGGCCGACGATCTGCGCGTATTCGTCGGCCATCCAGCCCATGATCATCGAGTTGGTGTAGACGTCGGGCGCCGGGATGTCGCGATCCGGGCCGACGGTGCGGGCGAAGGCCTGGATGTAGGCGCGCGACAGCCGCTCGATCTCGGCCTTGGAGAGCTGGCGCGGATCGACCTGCACGGCGCCCTTGCCGCCGCCATAGGGCAGGTTCATCACGGCGCACTTGAAGGTCATCCAGAAGGCGAGCGTCTCGACCTCGTCGGCGGTCGCGTCGGGGTGGAAGCGGATGCCGCCCTTGGTCGGGCCGCGCGTGTCGTCGTAGCGGCAGCGCCACGCCAGGAAGGACTTCCGCGAGCCGTCGTCCATGCGGATCATCAGGCGCACCTTGGTGGTCTCGCGGGCGTATTTCAGCTTCTCGATCACATCAGGGTCGATGCTGAGATGGGCTGCGGCCTCGTCCAGACGGACGAGCGCATCGTCGAGAAGGCTGTCTTCTGACATCATGGCTCCGTGAGGTTTGAAGTGGAAAACGGCACTCTGCATAAAATAGGTGCGGCGGTTGCGCAATAAGAAGTCAGCAATGCTGACCTAATTTTTTGCGACATTTGCGCACAGATATTTCGCCGGAGGCGGCGTTCGGGTTCTTTCGCTGCGCGAAACGCCGGAATCGGCGTCTCAGGGCCGCTCCAGCGAGCTGACGAAGGGCCAGTAGTCGCGCAGCCACAGCAGGAACGCCGCTGCCCAAAAAATAGCCGCGCTGGCATAGAGCGGCCCGGGCGGATGCGGAATTGCCTCAAGATCGGGCAGGACGCGGAGCGCCACCGCGACGACCAGCACGGCGAAGGCGAGGCGCGTGGCGCGCGGAAAGCCGAGGGGGCGGCCCGAATGCAGCAGCCCGGCGATGGACAGCACCATCAGCACGCTCATGCCGAGCCCGCCCATCAGCGACACATGCAGCGCCGTGACCTCGGCCACCGGCGCCCCGAGGCGCGCCGCGCCGAGAAGGATCAGCCCCGCGCCGGCGAGGATCGCCGAGCCGGCGAGCGCCATGATCTCGGTGCGGAACGCCTCGCGCCCGACGAAGGCCTCGCCGGCGCGGTCCATGAAGGCGGCGCCCGCGGCGATGGCGAGGAAGCCCGTCACTTCGGCCGAGAAGCCGAGAAGCTCGCCCGCGATCAGCAGCGCCGTTAGGCCGGGCGCCAGCGTGACGCGGCCCGGATGCGGCCGGAAGGGCGACGTCTCCTCCGTCGGGTCGAGCACCTGGTTGGTGACGGGAACCGTGATGCGCGCGAGCGCCACACCGAGCAGGCCGAGGAAGACGAAGCCGGCAAGGCGCAGCCACCACTGGGCCAGCTCGTGGTCGCCGATATGAAAGCCGTAGCGCACGCCGACGAGGCAGGCGAGCAGCGCCGTGATCCAGTAGAGAAAGGCAAGCAGCCGGTCGGTCCGCTTGACCCACGACGCCCACACGACATAGGCGGCGAGCAGCGACAGCCAGCCGATATCGGCCAGCGCGCCGGGAAGGTTGAGCGCATCCGCGCCGAGAAAGCCGACGAGACGGCCCGCACCCCACAGCCCGGCGAGCACGTAGAGCTGCCGGCCGCGCAGGCGCTCGGTGTCGGTCCATTCGGGAATGGCGGTGGTGATGAAGCCGAGAAGTGCAGCGCCGAAGGCGCCGAAGATCATCTCGTGCGCATGCCACAGGCCGGGCGCGGTGGTGCGGGCGAAGGGCAGGTCGAGGCCGAAGACCAGCACCCACTGGAACGGCCACAGCGCCGCATAGAGCGCGGTCAGCGGGAAGAACAGGCGGAAGCCCTCGTCGGCGAGGACGGCGTGGAGCGGCGGGGCCGGTCGCGGCGGCGGGACGAGCACGGTCAGGCCACCTTCCGCTCGTCGACGTCGTGGATGTGGCGGAACAGCGGGTCGTCCTTGAGGAAGGACTGCACCGTCTCGAACACGGCGCGGTCCTCGCGCTCGCCCGGCTCTCCCGCGAGCCGGCGCTCGCCGGCCACCCCCCTGCCCGCGACGTCGAGCACGAGGATGCGGTGCGCGATGCGCGCCGCCTCGATCAGGTCGTGGGTGACGAACAGCGCCGCGAAATGGGCCGCGCGCGAGGCGTCGATGACGAGATCCTGCATGCGCCGCTTGAGCGCGGCGTCGAGCGCCGTGAACGGCTCGTCGAAGAAGACGAAGTCCGGGTCGACGACGAGCGCGCGGGCGATGGCCACGCGCTGCTGCATGCCGCCGGAGAGCTCGACCGGATATTTGTCGAGATCGGCGTGGTCGAAGGCGACGCGGCTGGCCGCCTCGCGCGCCCTCGCCATGCGCTCCGCGCGCCGGGCGCCCGAGATGCGCAGCGGATAGGCGATGTTGCCGAGCGCGGTCGCCCACGGCAGCAGGCGCGGCGCCTGGAACACCATGCCGTGGCGGCGATAGTCGCGCGCCACCGCGCCGCGGCGCGCATCGATGACGCCGGCCGCGATGTGGACGAGCGTGCTCTTGCCGCAGCCCGACGGCCCGACCAGCGCCACGACCTCGCCGCGGCCGACCGAAAGGTCGATGCCATCGAGCACCGTGCGGCCGAAATAGGAATGGCCGATGCCGGAAAGCGTCAGCACGCTCATCGCTTCACCCCCCACGGCACGGCCGCGGCCCGCCAGCGCTCGAACTCCGAGCGGACCGGGTGGACGATGCCGTATTCGAAGGCGATGAGGGCCGCGACCGAGATCATGACCCAGCCGAGCGCGGCCGCCACGTCGAGATTGGCGCGGGCGCGGGCGAGCTCGCCGCCGATGCCGCCGACATTGGCGAGAAGCTCGGCCATCACCGCCACCTTGAAGGCGGTGCCGAGCGAGATGGCGAGCGCGGGAAAGAGATGCGCCGCGACATGGCGCAGGCCGAGCGTGGTCAGCCGCTTCACCGGCCCGGCGCCGAAGGCGCGCGCCATGTCGTCGAGGCCGCGGTCGCGCGTGGTCACGCCCTCCGCCACCCCGACGAAGACCAGCGGCGACGACGCGATCAGGATGGTGACGACGACCGTGCCGTCGGTCGAGCCGAACCAGATCATGGCGAGCACGATCCAGGCGATCGGCGGCACGCCGAGCAGCACGGTGACGAGCGGCCGCGCCGCGCGCATGGTGGCAGGCGAATAGCCGGCCGCCAGCCCGACCGCCGCGCCGGCGAGCGCGGAGACGACGAAGCCCTCGATCGCGCGGCGGCTGGTGAGCACCGCGATGTCCCAGGATTTCGGGTCGGACAGGATCGCGCCCATCGCCTTTAGTGTGTCGAGCGGCGCCGGCAGGATGAAATCGCCGTAGACCTCGTGGCCGACCTGCCAGAGCGCGGCGAGCAGCGACAGGGCGGCAAGGCCGGACCAGGCCGACCACAGGAACCGTCCCGTGCGCCCGAGCCTGCCCGTCCACGCCGCCGCCGTCATGGCATGCCCCTAGAGGTAGAAGCCGTCGTCGGGCAGCTTGCCGCCGACGATGGCGGGATCGGCTTCCGACAACGTCGCGAGCATGGCCTCGATGTCCGGCCGCGCCGCGCTGGCGCGCCGGGCGACGAGGTTGGAGGTGGCGAGCGAGGCGACGAGGATCGCCGCCGGCATCTCCAGCGCGGCGGTGGCGTCGGCGGCGGCGCGCGCCGGGTTGGCGTTGACCGACTCGGTCGCCTTCTCGGCGATCTCCTGCAGGGCGTCGGCAATGCCCGGATTGGCCTCCATGAAGGGGACGGTCAGCGCCATGCCGGCCTGCGGCAGCACCGGCGAGCCGCCCGTCGCCTCGGCCCACGCCTTCTGGACGTCGATGACGCGGCGCACCGCCTTGCCGCCGGCCGCACCGCGCAGGATCGCCGCCGACACGGCCGGCTCGGTCGACAGCACCGCATCGACGCGGCCCGCCATCAGCAGCTGGATCGCCTCGATGGGCGAACCCGCGCTCTCGAGCGCGATGTCGGTTCCGGGCACCATGCCGTGATGGGCGAGGAGCCGGGCAAGCACGAGGTCGGGCATGTCGTTGCGGAACGGCACGGCAAGCGTCCTGCCCTTCAGCGCCGGGATGCTCGACAAAGTGGGATCGGTCGAGATCACATAAAGCAGGCCCGTCGTCAGGACGTTCAACAGGCGCACGCCCATGCCGCGATTGTAGAGGTTGGCGGCGACCTGCACCGGCAGGATCAGCGCCTGCATGGTGCCGGAGGTGAGGCCGGCGCGCATCTCGTCCGGGTTGCGCCAGACCTTGAATTCCGCCTTGTCGGCGATCTCCGAGAACGCGCCCGAGGCCACCGCATGCGCCAGCGTGACGCTGGGGCCGGCCGGGGGGCCGTAGAGCGTCAGCGACGGCAGCTTCGCCGCCGCGGCCTGCCGCACGAAGGCCGGCAGCGCAAGGAAGGCGGCGGCCGCGCCGGCAGCGGCAAGGGCTGCCCGGCGGGTGACGAAGGTTCGACCCGGGGATGGAATTCTCGACATGGCAAGCTCCGGAAGACGCACAGCCCGCGGCGAGCGCCGGGGTCTGCTCCTTATAAACTTGCATATAGAACTCCAGTTTGTCGCAGATCAAGCAACCTTCACGCCCGCGACAATCTTTCCGCCGGCTTTCCCGCCTGCTTTCCCGTCGACCGCGGAAGGGAGCCGGCAGCCGGGCAAAGCCATTCGCTGGCTCGGGAATTAAAGACATAAACATTTCTTTATATGATATTGACAACCGCCCGATTGCGCGTAGAGTCCGGCCGTCGTGGTCTCCGGCGCGCATTCCCGCGCGGCGGAGCGAAGAGGGGAGCCGGTGCGTCGCCCGCAAGGCGGCAAGGCCGGCGCTGCCCCCGCAACTGTATGCGGCGAGCCGAGATCCACCGATGTCACTGGGGCCTTTCGCACCCCGGGAAGACGGATGCAGGCGACGACCCGCAAGCCAGGAGACCTGCCACGGCGAGAAACGTCCACGGGCGGGGTGTCCCGATGGCCGCGCATCCGGTGGCACCGGCCGCCCGATGCAGGCCCTCGCCATACCCGCCCCCACAATCGGGGTATGGCAATGTCACTTCCGCAGAAAGTTCCCATAGCGACGCTCGGGCTGCCGCGCATCGGCCGCCGCCGCGAGCTGAAGTTCGCGCTCGAATCCTACTGGGCCGGCAAGTCCACGGCCGCCGAGCTTCTCGACACGGCCAGACGGCTGCGCGCCGCCAACTGGACCGAGCAGCGCGACCGCGGCGTCACGCGGATTCCGTCGAACGACTTCTCCCTCTACGACCATGTGCTGGACACGGCGGCGATGGTCGGCGCGATCCCCGCCGCCTATGGCTGGAGCGGCGGCGAGGTGCCGCTCGACACCTATTTCGCCATGGCGCGCGGCAGCCGGGGCGACGTCCCTGCCGAGTCCGGGGCCGAGGGCTGCGACCACGGCTGCGCCGATCCCCGCCACGGCGTGCCGGCGCTGGAGATGACCAAGTGGTTCGACACCAACTATCACTATATGGTACCGCAGTTCTCCTCCGATCAGGCCTTCGCGCTGACCTCGACCAAGCCGGTCGACGAGTTCCTCGAGGCCAGGGCGCTCGGCATCCACACCCGGCCGGTGATCCTCGGCCCGGTGACGCTGCTCAAGCTCGGCAAGTCGCAGGAGGAAGGCTTCGACCCGCTGGCGCTCCTGCCGCGGCTGCTGCCGGTCTATGAGGAGCTCCTGCGCCGCCTGAAGCTCGCCGGCGCCGACTGGGTGCAGATCGACGAGCCGGCGCTGGTGCTCGACCTCATCCCCAACGAGCGCGACGCCTTCCGCTTCGCCTATGGCCGGCTGACCAGGGCCGCGCCCGAATTGAAGATCATGCTCGCCACCTATTTCGGCGCGCTCGGCGACAATCTCGACACGGCGCTGGCGCTGCCGGTGGCCGGCCTGCATGTCGACCTCGTGCGCGCGCCGGAGCAGCTCGAAACCGTCGGCCGGCTCGCGCCGAAGGAACTGGTCCTGTCCCTCGGCCTGATCGACGGCCGCAACGTCTGGCGCGCCGACCTGCCGGCGATCCTCGACCGTATCAAGCCGGTCGTCGCCGGCTGGCCGCTCGACCGCATCGAGATCGCGCCGTCGTGCTCGATGCTGCACGTGCCGATCGATCTCGAGCTCGAAACCGCGCTCGACGCCGACGTGAAATCCTGGCTCGCCTTCGCCGCCCAGAAGACAGACGAGCTGGTCGTGCTGGCGCGTGCGCTGTCGGAAGGCCGCAGCGCGGTGCTCGCGGACCTCAGGGCGTCATCAGAGGCCGCCGCCGCGCGCGCGGCGTCGCCCAAGGTGCACGACCCGCTGGTGGAGGGACGCCTCGCCGGCATCGACGAGACGATGAAGCGGCGCAAGGGCGAATTTGCCGCCCGCAGCCGCGTGCAGCGCGACAAGCTCGGCCTGCCCGCCTTCCCGACCACCACC
>JACZJD010000537.1 GCA_014860725.1 Aquamicrobium sp. | reverse complement strand
GGATCGTGGCCGGCCTGCGCCTCCTCGGCTTCGAGCGCATCGGCGACCTGATGGACGCGCCGCGGGCGCCGCTCGCCCTGCGCTTCGGGGAGGCGGTCGGCCGCCGTCTCGACCAGGCGCTGGGGCAGGCGGCCGAGCCGGTCGATCCGGTGCGCGTCGCCGACCTCATCGAGGTTCGCCGCGTCTTCGCCGAGCCGATCGGCGCGGCCGAGACCATAGCGCGCTACACGGCGAAGCTCGTCGCCGCCCTGTGCGCGGAGCTGGAGCGAAGGGGGCTCGGCGCCCGCCGCCTCGATCTCCTGTTCAACCGGGTCGACGGCACGCTGCAGGCGGTCCGTGTCGGCACGGCCCGGCCGGTGCGCGACGACAGGCGCCTGACGCGGCTCCTGTGCGACCGGATCGAGACCGTCGATCCCGGCTTCGGCATCGAGGCGATGCGCCTTGCCGCGGTCGTGGCCGAGCCGCTGCGCGACAGCCAGCTCGTCTCCTCCCTCGCCGGAGAGGCCGAGCCCGACATCTCCGACCTGATCGACACGCTCGCCAACCGCGTCGGGGCGAACCGGCTTTACCGCTTCGCCCCGGTCGAGAGCGACGTGCCGGAGCGCTCCGTCGCCCGCATTCCGCCGCTCGCGCCCGACACCGGCGCGACATGGGAGAGCGAGTGGCCGCGGCCGCCGCGCCTCCTTCCGCGGCCCGAGCCCATCGAGACCATGGCGCTCCTGCCCGACAATCCGCCGGTCTGGTTCACCTGGCGCGGCGTGCGCAGGCGGGTGCGCCGCGCCGACGGGCCGGAGCGCATCCGCGGCGAATGGTGGAAGCGGGACGCCGAGATGACCGCCATCCGCGACTATTTCCGCGTCGAGGACGAGGCGGGCGAGCGCTACTGGCTGTTCCGCTCCGGCGACGGCGAGCATGTCGACAGCGGCAGCCAGCGATGGTTCCTGCACGGGATATTCGCATGAGCCCGCCGCGCTACGCCGAGCTGCAGGTGACGTCGCACTTCTCGTTCCTGCGCGGGGCGAGCAGCTGCGAGGAGCTGTTCGCGCAGGCCGCCGCCATGGGGATCGAGGCGCTCGGCATCGTCGACCGCAACTCGCTGGCCGGGATCGTGCGCGCCCACGAGGCGGCGCGGCAGACCGGCATCCGCCTCGTCGTCGGCTGCCGCCTCGACCTCGCCGACGGCATGTCCGTCCTCGTCTATCCGATGGACCGGCCCGCCTATGGCCGGCTGTGCCGGCTGCTGTCGCTCGGCAAGAAGCGCGCCGGCAAGGGCAAGTGCCATCTCGAATGGGACGATCTCGTCGCCCACGGGGAGGGGCTGATCGCGGTCCTCCTGCCGGAGAGCGCCGACGAGGCCACGATGCTGCGGCTGCGGCGCTTCGGGGAGGCCTTCGGCGACCGCGCCTATATGGCGCTGACGCTGCGCCGGCGCGCCAACGACCAGCTCCGCCTGTGGGAGCTTGCCGGCATGGCCACCGCCGCGGGCGTGCCCGCCGTCGTCACCAACGACGTGCTGTTCCATGAGCCCGGCCGGCAAAGGCTGCAGGACGTGGTGACGGCGATCCGGCACAACGTGACCATCGACGAGCTCGGCCATCGCCGCGAGCGCTTCGCCGACCGTTATCTGAAATCGCCGGAGGAGATGCACCGCCTCTTCGGCCGCTACCCGGAGGCGCTGGCGCGCACGCTCGAGATCGCGGCGCGCTGCCGCTTCGCGCTCGGCGACCTCAAATACCAGTATCCGGAGGAAAGGCTCTATCCCGACCTCACGCCGCAGCAGGCGCTGGAGAAACTGACATGGGAGGGCGCGGCCGAGCGCTACCCCAAGGGGCTGCCGGACAAGGTCCGCGACACCCTGCTCCACGAGCTGGCGCTGATCAAGAAACTTAAGTATGCGCCCTATTTCCTCACGGTGAACGCCATCGTGCGTTTCGCACGGTCCAGCGAGATTCTCTGCCAGGGCAGGGGGTCGGCCGCGAACTCGGCGGTCTGCTACGTGCTCGGCATCACCTCCATCGATCCCAGGGACAACAACCTTCTGTTCGAGCGCTTCGTCAGCGAGCAGCGCGGCGAGCCGCCCGACATCGACGTCGATTTCGAGCACGAGCGGCGCGAGGAGGTCATCCAGTGGGTCTACGAGACCTATGGCCGCGACCGCGCCGCGCTCTGCGCCACCGTCATCCGCTATCGCACCAAGGGCGCGCTGCGCGACGTGGGCAAGGCGCTCGGCCTGCCCGAAGACCTGACGAGGACGCTCGCCGCGCAGGTCTGGCGCTGGTCGGAGGCGGTGGGGCAGGAGCACGTCAAGGCGCTGAACCTCGACGCGGGCGACCGGCGGCTGCGGCTGGCGCTGGAGCTGGCGCGCGAGCTCGTCGGCACGCCGCGGCATCTCTCCCAGCATCCCGGCGGTTTCGTGCTCACCCGCGACCGGCTGGACGAGCTGGTGCCGGTCGAGCCGGCCGCCATGGAAGACAGGCAGGTGATCGAATGGGACAAGGACGACATCGACGTCGTCCATTTCATGAAGGTCGACGTGCTGGCGCTCGGCATGCTCTCCTGCATGCGCCGGGCCTTCGATCTCCTCGCCGCGCATAAGGGGAAGAAGTATGAGCTGGCGACCATCCCGCAGGAGGACGAGGCCACCTATGCCATGATCTGCAAGGCCGACACGCTCGGCACCTTCCAGATCGAGAGCCGCGCCCAGATGTCGATGCTGCCGCGGCTGAGGCCGAAGATCTTCTACGACCTCGTCATCCAGGTCGCCATCGTGCGGCCCGGCCCGATCCAGGGCGACATGGTGCATCCCTATCTGCGCCGCCGCGACAAGAAGGAAAAGGTCGACTATCCGAAGCCGGAACTCGAGGCCGTGCTCGGCAAGACGCTCGGCGTGCCGCTGTTCCAGGAACAGGCCATGCGGGTCGCCATCGACTGCGCCGGCTTCACGCCGGGCGAGGCCGACCAGCTCCGCCGCGCCATGGCGACGTTCAAGAACACGGGCACCATCTCGAAATTCCGCGAGAAGCTGATTTCGGGCATGCTCGACAACGGCTACGAGCGCGACCTGGCCGAGCGCACCTTCCGCCAGCTCGAGGGCTTCGGCTCCTACGGCTTTCCCGAGAGCCATGCGGCCAGCTTCGCGCTCCTCGCCTATGCCTCGTCATGGGTGAAGTGCTGGCACCCGGACGTGTTCTGCTGCGCGCTGCTCAATTCCCAGCCCATGGGCTTCTACGCGCCGGCGCAGATCGTGCGCGATGCGCGCGAGCACGACGTCGAGGTGCGGCCCGTCTGCGTCAACGCCAGCGACTGGGATTGCACGCTGGAACCGCGCGAGGCCGGAGACGGGCGGCTGGCGGTGCGGCTCGGCCTGCGCATGGTCAAGGGTTTCAGTGAGGCCGAGGCCGAGCGTCTCGTCTCCTGCCGCAAGACGCGGCGGTTCGCTTCGGTGGACGATCTGTGGCGGCGCGCCGGTATCCCGGTCGCCGCCCTCGTCGAGCTGGCCGAGGCCGACGCCTTCCGGCCGTCGCTCGGGCTTGCCCGGCGCGAGGCGCTGTGGACGCTCAAGGCGC
>JACZJD010000536.1 GCA_014860725.1 Aquamicrobium sp. | reverse complement strand
GCGCTCGTCGGCCACAACGGGTCGGGCAAGTCGAGCCTCCTGAAGATCATGGCGCGCCAGCTCGCCCCCACCGCCGGAACCGTGCTTTATGACGGCAAGCCGGTATCGGCGTTTCAGGAGCGCGCCTTCGCCCGCGAGGTCGCCTATCTGCCGCAGGATGTCGGCGCCGGGGCGGACATGACCGTCAGGGAGCTGGTCGCCTGCGGCCGCTATCCCTGGCACGGGCCGCTCGGGCGGTTCACCGACGAGGACCGGGAGAAGGTCGAGGCGGCGCTCGGCGTCACGCATCTGGAGCGCTTCGCGGACCGCATCGTCGGCACGCTTTCCGGCGGCGAGCGGCAAAGGGCGTGGATCGCGATGCTGGTGGCGCAGGACAGCAAGTGCCTGCTGCTCGACGAGCCGACCGCCGCGCTCGACATCGCCCACCAGATCGAGGTGCTCACCCTTATCCGCAGGCTGTCGCGCGATAACGGCCTCGGCGTCGTCATCGTGCTCCACGACATCAACATGGCCGCCCGCTTCTGCGACCTGATCCACGCCCTGAAGGAGGGGGAGGTCGTCGCCAGCGGCAGCCCCGAGCGCATCGTGCGGCCGGAGATGCTGAAAACGATCTACGGCGTCGACATGGACGTCCTGTCCCGGCCCGGCCTGAGCGCGCCTCTTGCCTATGTCTGCTGATATCCGCCGTTCCGGGTTCCTGTCGCGCCGGTCGCTGCTGCGCCTGCTGCCGGCGACGGCGCTGCTGCCGGCCTTGCCCGCCTTCGGGCAGGCCGCTCCCCGGGTCGCCAGCCCGAGGGTCGTCAGTCTCGACTACGGCCTCGCCTCCACTCTCCTGGCGCTGGGCGTGGTCCCGGCCGGGGTTTCCGACCTTGCCGGCTGGGACAAGTGGGTGGTCGAGCCGCGGATGCCGGCGGAGGTCGTCGACCTCGGCAGCTCGGTCGAGGCCAATCTCGAAGTCCTCGCCGGGCTGAAGCCGGATTTCATCCTGACGACGCCCTATCTCGACGCGCAGATACCGCGCCTGCGGGAATTCGGCACGGTGCTGCGGCTGGAGACCTTCAAGTTCGAGGGAACGCCGATCCTGCCGGCGGTGATCGCGGCGACGCGGACGCTGGCGGCCGAGCTGGGGCGGGAGCCGGAAGCCGAACGCTTCCTGTCCGGGATGGACGCTTTCTTCGACGGCTGCCGCGACCGGCTTGCGGCCGTCTCTCCCCCGCCGGTGGCGCTTGTCAACTTCATGGACGCCCGCCATGCCCGCATCTACGGCGAGCCGGGCCTGTTCCACAACGTCCTCGAGCGGATCGGCGTGCGCAATGCCTGGACGGAGCGTTCGAGCGAATGGGGCTTCCAGACGATCGCCGTCGAGGAGCTGTCGCGGATCGCCGACCCCGCCGCCGCCCTGATCGCCTTCGAGCCGGTGCCGGCCGACGTGCTGCCCAGGCTGTCGCGCAGCCCGCTGTGGCGGTCGCTGCCGGTGGCGCAGCCGGGCCATTTCTTCGTGTTGCCGCCCGCGCTGATGTTCGGCATGGTCAACGAGGCGATGCGCTTCGCCGGGCTGGTGACGGACCTGCTGGAGCGACGGGCATGAACGCCGCGGCGGGACGCTTCCCCCTCGGGCCGGCGACGGTGACGCTCGCCTGCGTGCTGTTCTCCGGCGCGCTCGCCTGGCTGCTGATCGCGCCGAAGCTCGGCGCCGACCCCGTCGAGGGCTACGACGCGACGCGCATAGTGCTCCTCCACTCGACGCTGCCGCGGCTGGCGACGGCGCTGATCGCGGGCGCCGCGCTGTCGCTTTCCGGGGCGCTGTTCCAGCAGGTGCTGCGCAATCCCCTCGCCTCGCCGACCACGCTCGGCATCTCGGCCGGCGCGAACCTCGCCCTCGTCATCGCGGTGCTGTTCTTTCCGGCCCTCCTCGGCCTCGGCCGCGACCTCGTCGCGCTGGCGGGCAGCGCGGCGGCCGCAGCCATCGTCATGGGCCTCGGCGCGCGGCGCGGCTTCTCGCCGCTCTCGCTCGTCCTGTCGGGGCTGGTGATCGGCCTGTGGTGCGGCGCGCTGGCGGCGGTGCTGACCTTCCTCAACGACCGCTATCTCGTTAGTCTGTTTATCTGGGGCGCGGGCTCGCTGGCGCAGCAGAGCTGGGACATTCCGCTGTCGCTCCTGTGGAAGGTCGCGGCGCTGGCGGCGCTCGCCGCCGCGCT
>JACZJD010000535.1 GCA_014860725.1 Aquamicrobium sp. | reverse complement strand
GGACGGCGGAGCGGCCCGGGGCTCACGCCACGACGTGAAAGCCGTGATCGGCGAAGATGACCGAGCCGGTCATCGGCGCGCCCGCATCGCTGGCGAGAAAGGCCGCGATGCGCCCGATCTCCTCGACGGTGACGAGGTGGTGGGCCGGCGTCCGCTCGCGGACGCGGTCCATCAGCGCGTCGAAGCGGTCAATGCCCGAGGCGGCGCGGGTCTTCACCGGTCCGGTGGAGAGCGCATGGACGCGGATGTCGTGCGTCGCGAGGTCTGCGGCGAGCGTACGCACGGTCGATTCGAGCGCCGCCTTCACCGGTCCCATCAGGTTGTAGCCCTCAACCACGCGGTCGGCGCCGAAGAAGCTGACCGTCTGGAGGCTGCCGCCGTTCCTCATCAGCGGCAGGGCGAGCCGCGCCATGCGGATGAAGGAATGGCAGGACACGTCCATCGCCATGGCGAAGCCATCGGCCGAGCAGTTGACCAGTCCGGCCTGAAGGTCCTCGCGCGGCGCGAAGGCGATCGAGTGCAGCAGGAAGTCGAGCCCGCCCCACTCGTCGCCGATGCGGTCGAACAGGTCTTCCAACTGGCCCGGCACGCGCACGTCGCAGGGCTCGACGATCCCCGCCCCGACCGCGTCGGCCAGCGGCCGGACATAAGGCTCGGCCCTGGCGTTGAGATAGGTCACCGCCAGCTCCGCGCCGGCAGCGCGGAAGGCGCGGGCGCAGCCATAGGCGATGCTGCTCTCGTTGGCGATGCCGACGACGAGGCCGCGCTTGCCGGAAAGATCGACGATCGGCGACACGGGACCGGCCGGCGCCGGCGAAAGGGAGGCCGCGACCGGGGCCGGTCGGGAACCGTCGCGGGCGGCGGCGTCCTGCAGGCCGTGGCCGAAGCGGTCCCGCCTGCGCAGCACCACCTCGGGCACGGGAATCCGCGGCAGTGTGAGCTTCTCCTCCGGCGCGATGACCGTGGCCGTTCCGGTCAGCACGTCCTCGCCATGCTGGTTGGTGCAGCGCGTGTCGAAGGTGACGATGCGCTTGTCGGCGCGCTTTTCCGTGGCGGTCACGATGGCCGTCACCGTGTCGCCCGGCGCGACCGACCGGCGGAAGCGGATGTCCTGTCCGAGATAGACCGTGCCCGGCCCCGGCAGCCGCGTGCCGAGCAGCGTCGAGAGCAGCGCCGCCGTCCACATGCCATGGACGACGACGTGGCCGAAGATGTCCGTCTCGGCATAGAGCTCGTCGAGATGCGCCGGATTGACGTCGCCCGACATGGCGGCGAACAGCCGGATGTCGTCGGTGCGCACGAAGCGCACCAGCGAGGCGGTCTCGCCGATCTCGATCTCCTCGAAGGTGCGGTTGACGAGCGGCTGGTCGGGCGCGTTCATGGCTGCATCACATAGGTTCCGGGGGCGTCGGCGAGCGGCGGGAAGCCCCTGTCGGGAGCGCCCGTCGCCGGCGGCGGCACGCGTCCGGGGTCCGAATGGCGCACGAGCCAGCCGAACCATTCCAGCCACCACGAGCCCTCGCGCCGCGCGGCGGCCTCCAGCCATTCGCCGTCGCTCAGATACGGGTCGGCCGGCGTCCTGGTGGCGATGCGGTAGTGGCGGTGCGGATGGCCGGGCTCGCTGACGATGCCGGCATTGTGGCCGCCGCTCGCCAGCACGAAGGTGACGGGCGCGTCGGAGAGATAGTGGATCTTGTAGACCGAGCGCCACGGCGCGACATGGTCGCGCTCCGTGCCGACCGCGAAGATCGGCGCGCGGATGTTCTGGGGCGCGATCGGGTGTCCGTCCACGACATAGCGGCCGCTGGCGAGCTCGTTGTCGAGGAAGAGCCTGCGCAGATACTCGGCGTGCATCCTGTGGGGCATGCGCGTGGCGTCGCTGTTCCATGCCATCAGGTCGATCATCGGCGTGCGCTCGCCCATCAGATAGTCGTGGACGATGCGCGACCAGATCAGGTCGTTGGAGCGCAGGAGCTGGAAGGCGCCCGCCATCTGCCCGGCTTCCAGCGTGCCCTTGCGCGCCATCATCGCCTCCAGGAAGGCGACCTGGCTGTGGTCGATGAAGAGCTGGAGCTCGCCCGGCTCGGTGAAATCGGTCTGCGCCGCGAACAGCGTCAGCGACCGGAGGCGGTCGTCGCCGAACTCGGCCATCGCCGCGGCGGCGATGGCGAGCAGCGTGCCGCCGAGGCAGTAGCCCGCCGCATGCACCCGCCGGCCCGGCACGATGGCGGCGATGGCGTCGAGCGCGGCCATCACGCCGTCGCTGCGGTAGTCGTTCAGCGACAGGTCGCGGTCCTCGGCCGTGACGTTGCGCCACGAGATGCAGAAGACGGTATGGCCCGCCGCGACCAGATGCCGGATCAGCGAATTCTGCGGCGACAGGTCGAGGATGTAGTATTTCATGATCCAGGCCGGCACGATCAGCACCGGTTCCGCATGCACCGTTTCCGTCGCGGGCGCGTACTGGATCAGCTCGATCAGGCGGTTGCGGAACACCACCTTGCCCGGCGTGACCGCGACCGTCTCGCCGGGACGGAACGCCTCCGCGCCCGCCGGAGGCTCGGCGCGGGCCAGGCGCCTCGCATCCTCCATCCAGTTGGAAAGCCCTTCGACCAGGTTGGCGCCCGCCGTCCTGTGCGCCTTTCGCGCGATGACCGGGTTGGCCAGCGGCGAATTGGAGGGCGAGAGCATGTCGAGCCACTGCCGCGTCATGAAGGCGACGACGTTCTCGCTGTGCGGCGAGACACCCGGCACGTCGCGCACCGCGCCGAACAGCCAGTCCTGACCGGCGAGGAAGCTGCGCTGCGCGAGCCAGAAGGGAAAATCCTGCCATGCCTCGTCGGCGAACCGCGGGTCGACCGTCGCGGAGCGGGCCGCCGGCTCCGGCCCGGCATTCGCCACGTGCCGCAGCACGTCCCGCGCCATGCGCGCGCCGGCCGACCAGCCCTCGATGGCGACGCGCGCCTGCCTGCCGGGCGCGATGGCCAGATGCGCCGCCCAGTCGGCGAAGGCGAGCCCGACGGCGACGGGAGACAACCCGCCCGTGAACCACGCGATCCCCGCCGCGGCCGCCCTGTCGAGCTCGGCAAGCGCCTCGAACAAGGTCGGCCCGGTGTCGTCCGCCTCGATTGCCGTCTGATGATGTTCGGTCATGCGCCTTCCGAATGCTTCCGCCAGCGGTCGGGGTGCGGAAGGCTCCATACCGCTTTCCGCACGGCCCCGCCCAGCTTCCAGGTCCAGCTTCTAGGCGAAGAGTGTGACGGTCCTGCAATGGCCGTCGCGATTGCGGTGCCGGCCGGGCTTCCGGCGCGTTCGTGACCGCAAAAGGACATTGTTGACTCAATCAACATTATGTAGTGTTGATCAAATCAACACCAGGGAGCAGATCGCATGCCGACGGCGGATCGCGAACGGGAAATCGCAGCGCTGCGGGCCTTCAACCGGGTCTACACCAACCGGCTCGGCCTGCTCAATCCGCATCTCGACAACAGCCCGTTCACGCTGAGCGAGGCGCGCATCCTCTACGAGCTTGCCCATCGCACCGACCCGACGGCGGCCGAGATCGCGCGGGCGCTGAACCTCGACCGGGCGCAGATCAGCCGCACCCTGAAGCGGTTCGGCGAGCGCGGGCTGGTCGAGGTGCGCGACGATCCGCAGCACGGCCGCAACCAGCTGCTCTCGCTCACGGAAACAGGCCGCACCACCTTCGCCGCGCTCGAACGGAACACGCGCGACGCCATCGGCGGGCTGCTCGACGCCCTGCCGGCGCCCCGGCGCGCGCGCATTCTCGCCGCTGCCGAGACCATCACCCGCATGTTCGAGGCGGAGGCTGCGCCGGCCGTGATCCTCCGCGATCCGCGGCCAGGCGATCTCGGCCTCGTCGTTCATCGCCAGACGGTCCTCTATGCCGAGGAATATGGCTGGAACGGCGACTACGAGGCGCTCGCCGCCCGCATCCTCGCCGACTTCCACCAGTCGTTCGATCCCGCGCGCGAGGCGGCGTGGATCGCGGAGCTGGACGGCCGCATGGTCGGCTCGATCTTCCTCGTCCGGGGCGACGGGCCGGAGGTCGGCAAGCTGCGGCTGCTCTATGTCGAGCCCGAGGCGCGCGGCATGGGCGTCGGCAAGATGCTCGTCGACGCCTGCATCGCGCGAGCGAAAGAGGTCGGATATGCGCGGGTCGACCTGTGGACCAACAGCGTCCTCGCATCGGCCCGGCGCCTTTATCAGCGCGCGGGCTTCGTGCTGATGGGCGAGGAGCCGCACCACTCGTTCGGCCACGATCTCGTCGGGCAGTTCTGGTCGCTCGACCTCCGCGGCAACCCGGCTTCACCCTCCCCCTGACCCTGCCGGCGCAAGACGCCATCCGCACGCCGCTGTCAGCCGGCGTCGGCGCGCTCCAGCAGCGCCAGCAGGCCCTCGAGCAGCGCCGTGGGCGACGGCGGATCACCCGGAATGTGCAGGTCCACCGGCACGACCGCGCCGACGCCGGCCTCGACCGCATAGCTGCCCGCGAACAGGCCGCCGTCGAGCGCGTCGTCGCTGACCGCGACCACCCATTTCGGGTCGGGCGTGGCGGCATAAGTGCGCTCCAGCGCCTGGCGCATGTTCCTCGTCACCGGCCCGGTGACGACGAGCACGTCGGCATGGCGCGGCGAGGCGACGAAGCGCAGGCCGAAGCGCTCGATGTCGTAGAAGGCGTTGCTGAGCGCGTGGACCTCGAGCTCGGCGGCGTTGCAGGAGCCGGCATCGACCTCGCGGATCGACAGCGAGCGGCCGAGCCGCCGCCGCGCCTGCCGGCCGACCGCCTCGGCAAGCTGCCGCACGGCCGCATCGGAGGGCGAAGGCGACCTTTCGGTGAGGATGGGCCGGATCAGGCTTTCGAACAGCAGCTTGCGCATCAGAGATCGTGCCCCGAATAGGAGCAGTTGAACGACTTGTTGCAGAGCGGGAAGTCGGCGACGATGTTGCCCTCGATCGCGGCTTCGAGCAGCGGCCACTGGAACCATGACGGATCGCGCAGATGGCAGCGCTCGACGATGCCGTCTGCGCCAAGGCGCAGCCAGACCAGTATGTCGCCGCGAAACCCTTCTACCACCGCGATGCCCTCGCGCACCTCGCCCGCCGGCTCGACCGGCGCCGTTGTCGGCCCCTCGGGCATCGTGTCGAGCAGCCGCCCGATCAGCGACAGGCTCTCCTCGACCTCGCGGATGCGCACCCAGACGCGGGCGTTGACGTCCCCTTCCTCGAACACCGGGACGTCGAAGGAAAGCCGGTCGTAGGGCGGATAGGCGAGCGCCCGGCGCGCATCGAAGGCGCGGCCCGAGGCCCGGCCGACATAGCCGCCGGCGCCGAACCGGCGCGCCAGCTCCGGCGTCAGCGCGCCGGTGGCGAC
>JACZJD010000534.1 GCA_014860725.1 Aquamicrobium sp. | reverse complement strand
GCCGGGGCCTGCGCGGCGGCCGGTGGCAACATCGTCGACGCGCACATCTTCACCACCGCGGACGGCCGCGCGCTGGACACGATCCTGATCTCGCGCGAGTTCGACCGCGACGAGGACGAGCGGCGCCGGGCCGAACGCGTCGGCAAGCTGATCGAGGACGTCTTGTCCGGCAGGTCCTGGCTGCCGGAGATGATCGAGAAGCGGGCCAAGCCGAAGCGCGGCACCAAGGCGTTCCGCATCGAGCCGCGCGCCGAGATCCGCAACACGCTGTCCAACCGCTTCTCGGTGATCGAAGTGACCGGGCTGGACCGGCCAGGCCTCCTGTCGGACGTCACCGGGACGCTCTCGGACCTGTCGCTCGACATCGCCTCGGCGCACATCACCACCTTCGGCGAAAAGGTCATCGACACGTTCTACGTGACCGACCTGACGGGGCAGAAGATCGAGAACGCGACGCGGCTGGCCACCATCAAGTCGCGGCTGATCGCGACGCTGGAGGGCGAAGGCCAGAACCGCACGACGCGCGCCCGCGCGGCGGCTTCATGAAACGCGGCCGGCCGCAGCGATCGATATCCATGGTGTCCGCCCGATGAGCCTCGTCCGCAAGTTCGCCACAGTCGGCTTCGGCACGATGGCCAGCCGCATCCTCGGCTTCGCCCGGGAGATGCTGATGGCGGCAGCCGTGGGCACCGGCCCGGTCGCCGAGGCCTTCTACGCGGCTTTCCAGTTTCCCAACACCTTCCGCCGCCTGTTCGCCGAGGGGGCCTTCAACGCCGCCTTCGTCCCGCTCTTCGCGCGCGAGATCGAGGCCGGCGGCACCGAAGGCGCGCGGCGTTTTTCCGAAGAAGTCTTCGGCGTGCTGTTCACCATCCTGATGGCCCTGACCATCGCCATGGAGCTGGCGATGCCCTTCGTCATCCGGTACGCCATCGCGCCCGGCTTCGCCAACGATCCGGACAAGCTGGCCATGACGGTCGCGCTGGCGATGATCATGTTCCCGTACCTGACCTGCATGTCGCTGGGCGCGATGATGGCGGGCATGCTCAATTCGCTGCGCCGGTTCCTCGCGGCGGCAATCGCGCCGGTGTTCCTCAATGTGATCCTCGTCGCAGTGCTGGCCGTGGTCTGGTACTACGGCATGGAAGGCCGCGTCGTCGGCGAGATGCTCGCCTGGGGCGTGCTGGCGGCCGGCATCGTCCAGCTCGGAATCCTATGGGTGGCGGTACGGCGGGCCGGCGTCTATATCGGCTTCCGCCGGCCGGCGTTGACGCCGAACGTAAAGCGCCTGCTGTGGCTGGCGCTGCCCGCCGCCATCACCGGCGGCATCACCCAGATCAACACGCTGATCGGCACGGCGATCGCCTCCGGCAAGGCCGGCGCCGTGCCGGCGCTCAACCTCGCCGACCGCGTCTACCAGCTGCCGCTCGGCGTCGTCGGCGTGGCGGTCGGGGTCGTGCTCTTGCCCGAGCTCGCGCGCGCCCTGCGCGCCGGCGCCCAGCGGGAAGCCGGAACTCTTCAGAACCGCTCCGTGGAGTTCACCCTGTTCCTGACACTGCCGGCGGCGGCGGCACTGATGGTCATCTCCGAACCGATCGTGAGGGTGCTCTACGAGCGCGGCGCCTTCACCCACCAGGATACGCTGGTCGTCGCCGAGGTGCTTGCGATCTTCGGCATCGGCCTGCCGGCCTTCGTGCTCATCAAGGCGTTCACGCCGGGTTTCTTCGCGCGCGAAGACACCCGTACGCCGATGTTCTATGCCGCCGTTTCGGTCGCCATCAACATCTCGGTTGCGCTGATGCTCTTTCCGTCGATGGGCGCACCGGGCATCGCGGTCGCCTCGGCGGTGTCGGGTTGGACGAACGCCTCCCTGCTCTTCGGGACGCTGCTGTGGCGGGGCCACTGGGGCGCCGACCGGCCGCTGCTCGCCCGCCTGCCGAGACTGGTGCTCAGCGCCGCGCTGATGGCGGGCGCGCTCTGGTGGGGCGCCGGCTGGTTCGAGGCCTGGCTCCAGCCCCAATCGCGGTTCATGGATCAGGCCGCCGCGCTGGGCGTCCTCGTGGTCGGCGCCATGGTCCTCTATTTCGGCCTTGCCTTCGGTATCGGCGGCGCCGACTTCGGCATGATCCGCCGCAATATCCGGCGGCGCGGTGCCCTCAAGGAACCACCTGCAGGTCCGTAAAGCGGAACTCGTCGGCGGTCGAGAGGATCGGCATGCCGTAATGTCTGGCGCTAGCGTAATGGAAGCAGTCGGCGAGGTTGAGCCGGCGACTGCCTGCGCCGAAGCGCTCGGCTGCTTCGACAGCAACAGTTGCTGCCTCGACCGGCGGAGGCAGATCAACGAGATCGATCCCGCGCTGGTCGAGGAAGCGGCGAACCAACGCCGCAGCTTCCGTCCGAGCGATCCCGAATTTTCGATCGCTCGCGAGCGCAACGGCCGCCTCCCAGACGGCTATCGGGGATGTACTTCGGACTTCAGCCGAGGCAATCGCTTCGCCGCACCGGGCAGCTTCATGCTCGTCGCTGAGGATCGCGATGATTGCCGCTGCGTCGACGAACATCAGGATTCGCCAGAAAGCTCGTCGAAAAAGGACTTCGGTAGGGGCTTCCGTGCCTGGTCCGTGAGCGTGATACCAAACTCGGCGCGCAGCCGCGCCGCGGTCTGGAGAGGCGTTTCCTGCTGGCGGCGTCGCTCGATCGCTTCCCGCATGGCCAGGATGACGGCTTCGGACAGGCCAATGCCCTCCATCTCCGCCAACCGGCGGGTGAGGCGATCCGCTTCCTTGTTGGTGATGTTGATAG
>JACZJD010000533.1 GCA_014860725.1 Aquamicrobium sp. | reverse complement strand
ACGCTGGACAGAGCCGTCGCGCGGGCGGCGGCGGACGCGGCGAGGGACACCGGAGAGGACGAGGCCGGCGAGGCCGTCGTGCTCCTGTCGCCGGCCTGCGCCAGCTTCGACCAGTTCAGGAATTTCGAGGTTCGCGGCGACGCCTTTCGCGAGGCCGCGCTCGCGCTCGCCGGCGTGACGCCGGCCAGAGGCCCGACAGGAGGGAGAGACTGATGGTCAGCCGCATCGACAGAGGCCCGGTCGCCAACTGGTGGTGGACGATCGACCGCTGGTTCCTCGCCGCCTTCCTGTCCCTGATGGGGTTGGGCATCGTGCTATCCTTCGCCGCCTCGCCGGCGGTGGCCGAGCGGATCGGCCTCGACAGCTACCATTTCGTGACGCGGCAGATGATGTTCATGCTGCCGGCGCTGGTGGTGATGATCGGCGTTTCCTTCATCGATGCGCGGCAGGTGCGGCGGCTGGCGCTGGTCATGCTCGCCGGCTCGCTGGTGCTGATGGTGGCGGCGCTCTATTTCGGCGTCGAAATCAAGGGCTCGCGCCGCTGGATTCACATCGCCGGCATCTCGGTCCAGCCTTCCGAATATCTCAAGCCCGCCTTCGTCGTCATCTGCGCCTGGCTGTTCTCCGAGAACGCGCGGCGGCCGGACATTCCCGGCAACCTCTTCGCCATGATCCTGCTCGGGCTGGTGCTGGCGCTGCTCGTCGCCCAGCCCGATCTCGGCCAGACGCTGCTGGTGCTGGCGACGTGGGTCGTGATGTTCTTCATGGCCGGCATGCCGTGGTTCTGGATCGTCGTGCTCGGCGGCGCGGCCGCCGGCGTCGGCGTCACCGCCTATACCGTGTTCCCGCACGTCGCCGGCCGCA
Source organism: Aquamicrobium sp. (assembly GCA_014860725.1). Next base: position 3,410 of record JACZJD010000533.1, on the reverse strand, counting down.
TCGACCGCTTCCTGACCGGCGAGGGCGACACCTTCCAGGTCGACATGGGCCGCGAGGCGCTGGTGCGCGGCGGCTGGCTGGGGCAGGGGCCGGGCGAGGGCACCGTCAAGCGCATCCTGCCCGACAGCCACACCGACTTCGTCTTCGCCGTCGCCGGCGAGGAGTTCGGCCTGCTCGCCTGCCTGCTCATCGCCGGCATCTTCGCCTTCGTGGTGCTGCGCGGCCTCGGCAAGTCGCTGGCCGAGAAGGACGATTTCTCGCGCTACGCCGTCGGCGGGCTGGTGGTGCTGTTCGGGCTGCAGTCGATCATCAACATGGGCGTCAACCTCCAGCTCCTGCCGGCCAAGGGCATGACGCTGCCCTTCATCTCCTATGGCGGCTCGTCGCTGATCGCCATGGCGATCTCGATGGGCATGGTGCTGGCGCTCACCCGCCGCGACCCGCTCAAGCGCATGACCATCGGCCGCACGCCGCTCGGACGGCCGATCGAGGCGAACTAGGATGGGCAACGGGACCGGCAAGGGCGCGATCCTGCTCGCCGCGGGCGGCACGGGCGGCCACCTGTTCCCGGCCGAGGCGCTGGCGCACGAGCTTGGCGCGCGCGGCTGGCAGGTGCATCTGGCGACCGACGAACGGGCCGGACGCTATGCCGGCTCGTTCCCGGCCGCAGCCGTCCACGAGATCGCGTCCGCCACCATCGGCTCGAAGAACCCGTTGGCGCTCGCCCGCGCCTTCTGGACCATCTGGAAGGGGGCTCGCGAGGCCGGACGGGTGATCGCCGAGATCGGGCCCAGGGCCGTGGTCGGCTTCGGCGGCTATCCGACGCTGCCGCCGGTCTGGGCGGCGACAAGGCGCGGCGTACCGACGCTGATCCACGAGCAGAACGCGGTGATGGGCCGCGCCAACAAGGCGCTTGCGCCGCGCGTCACGGCGATTGCCGGCGGCTTTCTGCCGGAAGGCGAGGGCGCCTATGCGGAAAAGACGGTCGCGACCGGCAACCCGGTCCGTCCCGCCGTCATCGAGGCGGCCAAGGCGGAGTACGCGCAGTCCGGCCCGGGCGAGCCGTTCAACCTCCTCGTCTTCGGCGGCAGCCAGGGTGCGCAGTTCTTCTCGCAGGCCATTCCGGCGGCGATCGCGCTCCTGCCGCAGGAGTTGCGCGCGCGCCTCGTCGTGACGCAGCAGGCGCGCCCCGAGGACGAGGCCGCAGTGAAGGCCGCCTATGGCGAGATCGGCATCGCGGCGGAGATATCGCCTTTCTTCACCGACATGGCGCGGCGCATCGCGGCCGCCCATCTCGTCGTCTCGCGCTCCGGCGCCTCCACCGTCTCGGAGATCGCGGCGATCGGCCGGCCGGCAATTCTCGTGCCCTATCCGCACGCGCTCGACCACGATCAGGCGGCCAATGCGGCGGCGCTGGCGCGGGCCGGCGGAGCGGAGGTCTGCGTGCAATCCTCGCTTTCTCCCGAAGTGCTTGCGAGCAAGATCACCGACTACATGACGAAGATGCAACTGTGCTCCGACATGGCCGAAGCCGCAAGATCGGTCGGCAAGCCGGAGGCCACACGGTTGCTCGCCGACCTCGCAGAAGCTATTGCATCGGGCCAATCCGTCGCGCAGTTCAAGGGAAGGATGCGGTCATGAAGATGCCGCAGACAATCGGCGTCGTGCATTTCATCGGCATCGGCGGCATCGGCATGAGCGGCATCGCCGAGGTGCTGCACAATCTCGGCTATCGGGTGCAGGGGTCCGATCAGGCCGACGGCGCCAACGTCCAGCGCCTGCGCGACAAGGGTATTTCGTGCTTCGTCGGGCACGCGGCGGAAAACCTCGGCGAGGCCGAGGTGGTCGTCGTCTCCACCGCGGTGAAGAAGAACAACCCCGAACTCGTCGCCGCGCGCGAAAGGCTCCTGCCCGTGGTGCGCCGGGCCGAGATGCTGGCCGAGCTGATGCGCTTCAGGAACGCCATCGCCATCGGCGGCACCCACGGCAAGACCACGACCACCTCGATGGTGGCGACGCTGCTCGATGCCGGCGGGCTCGACCCCACCGTGGTCAATGGCGGCATCATCAACGCCTACGGTACCAATGCGCGCATGGGCGACGGCGAGTGGATGGTGGTCGAGGCCGACGAGAGCGACGGCACCTTCCTCAAGCTGCCGGCCGACATCGCCGTCGTCACCAACATCGACCCCGAGCATCTCGACCACTACGGCTCGTTCGACAAGGTGCGCGAGGCCTTCCGCCAGTTCGTCGAGAACGTGCCGTTCTACGGCTTCGGCGTGATGTGCATCGACCATCCCGAGGTGCAGGCGCTGGTTTCCCGCATCGAGGACCGGCGCGTCGTCACCTATGGCGAGAACAAGCAGGCCGACGTGCGCTTCTCCAACGTGCGCATGGACGGCGCGGTGTCGACGTTCGACGTCTCGATCCGCGACCGCAAGACCGGCGCGGTCGAGGAGATCGCCGGCCTGCGCCTGCCGATGCCCGGCCGCCACAACGTCGCCAACGCCACGGCGGCCATCGCCGTCGCGCACGAGCTCGGGCTCACCGGCGACGACATCCGGCGCGGGCTCGCCGGCTTCGGCGGCGTCAAGCGCCGCTTCACCCACACCGGCTCGTGGAACGGCGTCGAGGTGTTCGACGATTACGGCCACCACCCGGTCGAGATCCGGGCGGTGCTGAAGGCGGCGCGCGAGGCGTGCAAGGGGCGCGTCGTCGCCATCGCCCAGCCGCACCGCTATACGCGCCTCCACGACCTGTTCGACGACTTCGCCGCCTGCTTCAACGACGCCGACACGGTGCTCGTCGCGCCGGTCTATCCCGCCGGCGAGGAACCCATCGAGGGCGTCAACGCCGAGACGCTGGTGTCGCGCATCCGCGCCGCCGGCCACCGCGACGCGCGCTTCATCGAGGGCGCGCAGGCGATCGCGCCGCTCGTCCGCACGCTGGCGCAGCCGGGCGACTTCGTCGTGCTGCTCGGCGCCGGCAACATCACGCAATGGGCCTACGCGCTGCCGAAGGAGCTGGAGGCAGCCTCGTGACCGCCCCCGTTCCCCATGGCGCCGCCCTTCTCGAACGGCTGTCGCCTTCGCTTTCCGGCATTCGCGGCAAGCTCATTCCCGACGCGCCGATGGAGACCATCACCTGGTTCCGCGCCGGCGGGCCGGCGGAACTGTTGTTCCAGCCGGCCGACGAGGACGACCTCGCCGCCTTCCTCAAGGCGCTGCCGCAGGACGTGCCCGTCACCATCGTCGGCATCGGCGACAGCCTCAACGACCTCGAGCTTCTTCGTGCGGCTGACCGGTCGGTACTGGTCCGAAAGGTCACCGGCCGGCATGATGAGCGGATCGATATCGCTGGACTGGTCCGGACGAACGGTATTGGTCCAGCCGGATGGAACGAGGCCGTAT
>JACZJD010000532.1 GCA_014860725.1 Aquamicrobium sp. | reverse complement strand
CCCGAGATGAAGAGCGACGTGACCAGCGCGAAGAACACGGACCGGCCGCCGAACGCGCCGACGCCGTGGCCGCGAAACGACATCAGGAACACGCCGCAGCACAGGAGCACGATTCCGAGGATCGCGAGCGGGCCGGGAATCTCGGCAAGCAGGAACACACCGCCGACCGTGGCGAGGAGCGGTGCGGTGCCGCGTGCCAGCGGATAGGCCACCGCGAGGTCGCCGATCTCGTAGGCGCGCGCCAGATAGTATTTGTAGCCGGTGTGCAAGCAGAGCGACAGCAGCAGCCAGACCCAGGTGACGCCTTCCGGCACGGCGACGAACGGCAGCAGCGGCGCGGCCGTGAGCGCCATGCCGACGCTCATCAGCGACACCGCCACGAAGCGGTCGCCCCGGACCTTGAGCATGGCGTTCCACGACGCATGCATGGCCGCGGCCGCCAGCACCGCGAGGAAGACGGCCGTGCTCACGCCGCGCCTCGCGCCGGACGGTCCGGATGGACAGGAGATGAGGCAGGAGATCGCATGGAAGGGGTCTGCCGGAGGGAACGGCTGCGCCATAGCACGGCGCCGCGGCGAAAGGCAAAGCCGGCAAACGATCGCCCGTAAAACCGTCTTCAGGGGCGATGAATCGGCCGATTCCGATCAAATATTGTTTCAGAACCTGCCGTAAGGGAAGAGTTGCGTGATCCGCCGGCCCTCGGGGTCTTGATGGCCGGGGATTTGTGCATAAGCTGGAAGATAAGGGCCACGGAGAGGGCGCAGAGCCGGCGCGACGCTGTCGCAGGCACGAACAGGGAGCGAGACCGATGCCTGGGGCCTCGGAGAAACACACGCAGATTCGCCGGACGAAGCTGGTCTTCGCGCCGCACGAGTTGGCGGCGATGCAGCCCGTCATCGACGCCGTATGCGGCGAGCTGGGCGTCACCGCCCGCGAGAAGGCCCGCCGCCGGGCGGTGATGGAGCGGGTCATGGCCGCCTATCGAAGGGGCCGGCAGCAGCCGCTCAACATGGTGGCGGCCGGGCTGTCCGAGCAGGCGTGACGGCCGGCGAACGCCGGCCGAAGGTCGCAAGGCCCGCCGCGGCTACAATTCCAGGAACGGCTTGAAGCCGCCATAGATCATGCGCTTGCCGTCGAACGGCATGTCCTCCATCGTACCCTTGAGGCGCGGGTCTTCCATGACCTTGGCGTTGATCTCGTCCCGTGCCTCGCGCGACGGATAGAGAATCCACGAGAACACCACGACCTCGTCGTCCTTGGCCTGCACGGCGCGCGGGAAGGACGTCAGCTCGCCATAGGGAACGTCGTCGCCGATGGCCTCGACATAGGCGAGCGCGCCATGTTCGCGCCACACCTCGCCCGCCAGCCGGGCGATATCCTTGTAGGCCTCGATATTGGCCGAAGGCACTGCAACCACGAATCCGTCGACATAGGACATGTCTCTCTCCCTTGAGCCCGGTGCAGGTCGATGCGTCCGCCCGGAAGGCCGATGAATAAAGCCGGGGATGACGATTGTAAGGCACGCGGCGGTCCGCTCTTCCCGACGCCCCCGCGCCGTACCGCTATAAGAGCGTCGCCCGACCTTCCGTTCCACCCGGCGGGAAAGAAAATTCGCGCCCCGACATCGGCCGGGGCTCGCCCGCCTCAGCGGCCCGGCCGGCCGGTCTTGCGCGAGCGCCGCGATTCCTTGCGCATGTCGGCCGGGTCCTCGTAGGAGCCGATGCCGGCGCGCTCGCGCTTCACCGGCTTCGCCTGATTGTCCGGCTTCGGCGGCACCGTGCCCTGCACGGGCTTCTCGGTGCGGCCGACGGTCATCTCGTCGAGCGAGTTCTTGCGGAAGAGGCTCCTGCCGCCCGCTCCGGCCGGCGTCGCATGGTCGCCCGAAGTGCCCATCTCGTCGAGATCGGGCTTGCGGAACAGGCTATCGCCCTCGCCCGCCGTGCGGTGGCGCGCCCTGCCCTTGTTGTGCCGGCCCTTCTCGCGCCCGGAAGCCGGGCTTTCCAGCTCGACCTCCCGCGCCAGCGGATCGTCGGCGATGGCGAGCTCGGTCTCGCGCAGGCGCTTGATCTCATCGCGCAGCCGGGCGGCGCGCTCGAAGTCGAGGTCGGCCGCGGCGTCGCGCATCTCGCGCTCCAGATGCTCGAGATGCGTCTTGAGGTTGGCGCCGACGAGCTGGCCGCCGGCCGTGACGCCGGAGATGTCGGGCCGGACGTGGTCGCGCTCGTAGACGGAATTGAGGATGTCGCCGATGTTCTTGCGCACCGATTCCGGCGTGATGCCGTTGGCCTCGTTCCACGCCATCTGCTTCTCGCGGCGGCGGTTGGTCTCCGCCATCGCCCGCTCCATCGAGCCGGTGACGGTGTCGGCGTAGAGGATGACGCGGCCGTCGACATTGCGCGCGGCGCGGCCGATGGTTTGGATCAGCGAGGTCTCCGAGCGGAGAAAGCCTTCCTTGTCGGCGTCGAGGATGGCGACGAAGCCGCATTCGGGGATGTCGAGGCCCTCGTGCAGGAGATTGATGCCGACGAGGCAGTCGAACGCGCCGAGCCGCAGGTCGCGCAAAATCTCGATGCGCTCCAGCGTCTCGATGTCGGAATGCATGTAGCGCACGCGCACGCCCTGCTCGTGCAGATATTCGGTCAGGTCCTCGGCCATGCGCTTGGTCAGCACCGTGCACAGCGTGCGATAGCCGCGGGCCGTGGTCTCGCGGATCTCGCCGAGGACGTCGTCCACCTGGGTCTTGGCCGGCCGCACCTCGACCGGCGGATCGATCAGGCCGGTCGGGCGGATGACCTGCTCGGCGAACACGCCGCCCGCCTGCTCCATCTCCCAGCCGCCCGGCGTCGCCGACACCGCGACGGTCAGCGGCCGCATCGCGTCCCATTCCTCGAAGCGCAGCGGCCGGTTGTCCATGCAGGACGGCAGGCGGAAGCCGTATTCGGCCAGCGTCGCCTTGCGGCGGAAGTCGCCGCGATACATGCCGCCGATCTGCGGAATGGTGACGTGGCTCTCGTCGATGAAGACGATGGCGTTGTCCGGCACGTACTCGAACAGCGTCGGCGGCGGCTCGCCCGGCGCGCGGCCGGTGAGGTAGCGCGAATAGTTCTCGATGCCGGCGCAGGAGCCGGTCGCCTCCAGCATCTCGAGGTCGAAGCGCGTGCGCTGCTCCAGCCGCTGCGCCTCCAGCAGCCGCCCGGCCCGCTCCAGCTCGACCAGCCGGTGCTTCAGTTCCTCCTTGATCGACCTGATCGCCTGCGTCAGCGTCGGCCGCGGCGTCACGTAGTGCGAGTTGGCGTAGATCTTGACGCTCTTGAGGTCGCCGGTCTTGGTGCCCGTCAGCGGGTCGAACTCGGTGATCGCCTCGATCTCGTCGCCCCAGAGCGTGATGCGCCACGCCCGGTCCTCGAGGTGGGCCGGGAACAGCTCGATCGTGTCGCCGCGCACCCGGAACGAGCCGCGCGTGAAGTTGACGTCCTGTCGCTTGTATTGCTGCGCCACGAGGTCGGCGAGGAGCTGGCGCTGGTCGAGCCTGTCGCCCACCTCCATCTGGAAGGTCATCGCCGTATAGGTCTCGACCGAGCCGATACCGTAGATGCACGACACCGAGGCGACGATGATGACGTCGTCGCGCTCCAGCAGCGAGCGCGTCGCCGAGTGGCGCATGCGGTCGATCTGCTCGTTGATCGAGGATTCCTTCTCGATATAGGTGTCGGTCCGCGGCACATAGGCCTCGGGCTGGTAATAGTCGTAGTAGGAGACGAAATATTCGACGGCGTTGTTGGGGAAGAAGCTCTTGAACTCGCCGTAGAGCTGCGCCGCCAGCGTCTTGTTGGGCGCCAGGATCAGCGCCGGACGCTGCGTCTCCTCGATCACCTTGGCCATGGTGAAGGTCTTGCCCGAGCCGGTGACGCCGAGCAGCACCTGCGTGCGCTCGTGCTCCTTCACGCCGGCGACGAGGTCGGCGATGGCCGTCGGCTGGTCGCCCGACGGCTTGAACGCCGTCTCCATGCGCAGCTCGATGCCGCCCTCCGATTTCTCCGGCCGGGAGGGACGGTGCGGAACCCACGCTTCTTTCCTGAGATTCGGGTCGCCGCCCTCGATCAGCCGCGACAGCGCCGCCACCGTCGCGGTGACGCCGGACGAGGACAGCGTGTCCACGTCCTCCAGCGCGATGTCGAGACCGGCCACGGGATTGAGCCCGGCCGCCACGCGCTCCTTCGGCGAAGCGGCGCCGCCCATCGAGGTGCCGCGCGCCGTGCGCGTCGGCGCGGAGGAGCGCTCCGGAATCTTCTTCGACGCCCTGGCTTTCGTGGCCTTCCCGGCCTCACGCGCGATCTCGTCGGCCCAGCCGGAAACCGGGCCGCTGAGCGGCACGCCCTCGAACTCCGCCTGCGGGGCTTCGCCGAAGCCGGAGGCGGCATGCGGCGGCGTCTTCTTGTCTGATCTGCTGGCCATGGCCGGAATATGGGCAGAGTCCCGCCGGATGGAAAGGGGCTGCGCCGCTGCCCTGCCCCCTCAGACAAAAAGAGCGGCGCAGTCGCCTGCGCCGCTCCTTTCGCGAGAATTGGCCTGAAGGATCAGGCAGCCTTGAGGTTGACCGCCTTGGGGCCCTTGCCCATGCGGTCCGGCTCGACGTCGAACGCGACCTTCTGGCCGTCGACGAGGCTGCGCAGGCCCGACGCCTCGACGGCGGAGATGTGGACGAACACGTCCTTCGCGCCGTCGTCCGGCGTGATGAAGCCGAAGCCCTTGGTGGTGTTGAAGAATTTCACGGTGCCGGTCTGGGCCATGGGAAAGCTCCTTTTCCCTGAGAGTAAACCGCGTCTGCGCCGCATGCGCAGGCTCGCGGGCGGTCGAGAGTTCACGATATCGGGGAAAGGTCGTCCAAAACGGTCCAGTCTCCGGGTCAGCAAATGCCCGAACAGTCTAACTCATGGCACACAACCGCATCTGGCACAAGGATTTGTTGGGGGTGACACAGCGGAACGGCGCCCTGCCCGCCGGAAAAGGGTTGCACGGCCCGGCACCGGGGCGCACGATTGTTTCATGAAATCGCTCGCTGCAGCCAGCCTCGCCCTCGTCATGGCCGCCGGCGCCGCCTCCCCCGCCCTCGCCGAATGGCAAGTCGACAATGGCGTGGCGATCGTGTCGCCCACCGCCAACAACAGCACGATGGAGCTGCTGGCCATCTCCTGCGGCGACCCCTATCTGGTCGAGGTCTATTCGCGCGGCGGCCCCGTACGCCCCGATGCCGACAGCGGCACGCCGGTCGAGGCCGACTACTTCTATCAGCCCGGCAAGGTCGAGGCGCGGATCGACGGCAGGACGTTCCCGCTGGCCGCGGCCGGCTCGGATGCGGCGGTCGTGCTGTTCGCCCAGGGCAAGGCGTCGGAGAACCATCTCGCGCCGGTCACGGCGGCCTTCATCGAGGCGCTGAAGGGCGGGACGCTGCTCACCCTCGCCTTCGACGTCACGCCCGAAGCCAACGCCCAGGACGGCACGCCGCACGAGACCGTGGCCGAATTTCCGCTCGCGGGTTCGCGGGCGGTGCTGGAAGAAGCTCTCGCCTCCTGCAGGTGAGACGAAACGCAAGACGAGCGACCTGTCGCAGTGGTGAAAAGCCGCTGCGAATCTTTCGCTTGCCCGCAGCTCAAAAATAATGAAAAGATATGGTGTTCGGGCGTTTGCCGGCCCGGAGACTGGAATAGGATACCCGGTGCAATTGCATTCACGCTACCGCACATCAGGCCGTAACGTCCGGGACGACCGCGAAATGAGAGGGTTCTGGCAAGACCCCGGCGCGCGCAAAGCTGTTTCTTCTCCCCCAGTAAAGGCACGAGACTTGGGCGGGCATCATGCCGCGCGACACCACACTATCGGGAGATAAGGAGCTTCCCATGCCCCAGAGCGGAACCGTGAAATTCTTCAACCATGCCAAAGGCTTCGGCTTCATCACGCCGGACGACGGCAACAAGGACGTGTTCGTCCACATCTCGGCCGTGCAGGCCTCCGGCCTGCCGGGCCTCGAGGACGGCCAGAAGGTGTCGTTCGACACCGAGCCGGACAAGCGCGGCAAGGGCCCCAAGGCCGTCAACCTGACCGTGCTCTAGAGCAACCCAGGAAAAAGTGCGAAGCGGTTTTCCGCCCGGAATTGCATAAGAACAACGAGATAGATCGTTCCACCGTGGAACGGTCTAGATCCCTGACCGGAAAGTTTCGCAGAATGCCCCGCGGGCTTGCGCTCGCGGGGCATTTTCTTTGCGCGGCTGAGGACCGCGTCGCGACCGGGTGAACCCGCCATTCAGCCCGCATTCAGCCGTCGTTTCCTAAGCCGGAAGCCGAAGCCGGGACCGGCCCGGCGATACCGGCCACAGGAGACCGACGCATGAC
>JACZJD010000531.1 GCA_014860725.1 Aquamicrobium sp. | reverse complement strand
GTTCGGCGGCATGATGCTGACGCGCGCCGAGGCGGCTGAGCTGCTGCGCGCCGGCCGCGCGCCGCGCGCCGCATGGCTCGGCCTCAGGCTGGTCGCGCGCTATCTCATGGATCGGCTCCGCCACCGCCGCGGCACGCGGCTGGTGCTGGGCAACGCGCTCGTCGCCCGGCTTTTTTCCCGCTGCCGCGACGCCGGAGTCGAGGTGTTGACAGTCGCGACGCCGCACAGCCTCGTGGTTGAGGACGGCCGGGTCACCGGCGTACGCTTTGCGCATGACGGTATCGAGCGAACGGCTCATGCCTGCCGCGGCGTGGTCATGGCCGGCGGCGGCTATCCGGCCAGTTGGCAATGGCGCGAGGAGCAGCTGCCGAAGCCGACGCCCGACCACAGCCCGGCCGCGCCCGGCTGCGACGGCAGCACCATTGCGCTGGCGCTCGCCGCCGGCGGCACGCTCGGCCCGTCGGGGCTCGACAATGCCTTCTGGTTCCCGGGCTCGGTGATGACCCGGCCGGACGGCTCGACCGCCGTGTGGCCGCACATCGTGCTCGACCGGCCGAAGCCCGGCCTCATCGCGGTCGACCGCACGGGCCGGCGCTTCGTCAACGAGGCCGTCTCCTACCACGAGTTCGTGCGCGCCATGTATGCGTCGGGGGCGGTTCCGGCCTGGCTCGTCTGCGACCGGGCCTTCATCCGGCGTTACGGGCTGGGCCTGATCCGGCCGCGCAGCCCGAGCCTCCGGCGCTATGTCCGCAACGGATATCTCAAGGAGGCGGATTCCATCTCCGGGCTGTCGGCGCGGATCGGCGTTCCCGCCGACGCGCTCGCCGCAACCGTGGAGCGCTGGAACAACGCCGCCGCAACCGGCAAGGATACGGAGTTCGGCAAGGGCGAGTCGATCTACGACAGGGCCGGGGGCGATCCCGATGTCCGGCCCAACGCCTGCGTCGGGCCGGTCGCGGCGCCGCCTTTCTATGCCGTCGAGATCGTGCCGACGCCGCTCGGCACCAGCCGGGGCCTGCGCGCGGACGTGAACGCGCGCGTGCTCGACCGCGACGGGAAGCCGGTCCCCGGCCTCTATGTCTGCGGCAACGACATGCAGTCCGCCTTCGGCGGCGAGTATCCCGGGGCGGGCGCGCAGCTCGGCCAAGGCATGACATTCGGCTGGATTGCGGCCCACCATGCGGCCGGCGAACGGAACTGAGGAGGAGGTTCGGAAAATGGCAATGCGCAAGGGTGGCGACCTGATCGCCGAGTTCCTCGTCAAGGAGAAGATGCCTTATGTCTTCGGCATCTGCGGCCACGGCAATGTCGGGCTGCTCGATTCACTCTACGAGGTGCGCGACGAGGTGAAGCTCGTCTCGCCGCGCCACGAGCAGACCGCAGCCCACATGGCCGACGGCTTCTTCCGCGTCAGCCACAGGCCGGCCGCCACGCTCACCTCGACGGGCCCCGGTTCGGCCAACCTCATCATGGGTCTCGCCGTGGCGCAGACCGATTCCTCGGCCGTGTTCTCCATCACCGCCAACGTGCCGACCTCGCAGTTCAACCGCGGCCCGTTCCAGGAACTGAACCAGCATCATCAGGCGGATTTCAACAACGTCATCCGCCCGGTGGTGAAGCGCAGCTTCCAGCCGACGCGCGTGGAGATGCTGCCGCTCGCCATGCGGCAGGCCGCCCAGACCATGACCACGGGCCGCCCCGGCCCGGTCAATCTCGACGTGCCCTACAACCTCTTCGTCGAGAGCGCCGAAGTGAAGGAGGAGGCGCCGTGGAACGGCTTCGGCACCCGCCGCAGCGGCGCGTCGCCCGACGACGTCGCGACCGTGCTCGACTGGCTGCTCGCCGCCGAGCGGCCAGTCATCTTCGTCGGCCACGGCGTGACGCTGTCGGAGGCGGGCAGGGAGCTGACGGCGCTGGCCGAGCGCCTGTCGGTGCCCGTGATCTCGTCGCCCAACGGCATGGGCACGATCGACATGCGCAACGAGCTGTCGCTGGGCTTCATCGGCCGCAACGGCGCCTATCCCGCCAACCAGGCCGGCCGCCATGCCGATCTCGTGCTCGCCGTCGGCGTGCGTTTCGACGACCGTTCCGCCTCGTCGTGGATTCCGGGCTATTCGTGGAACTTCCCGCAGACGCGGCTCGTCCATGTCGATCTCGACCATGCCGAGCTCGGCCGCAACTATCCGCCCGACCTTGCGATCCTCGCCGATGCGCGCACCTTCCTGCGCCAGCTCCTCGCGGGGGTCGATGCGCGCAGCGTTCCCGCCGGCCCGCGCCTGCGCGCCTGGCATCAGGACATCGCCGGCTGGCGGGCCGAGTGGGAGGACTTCATCCGGCCGGGCTTCGAGACGCATTCGGCGCCGATCCGGCCCGAGCGCATCGTCGCCGACTGCCGCGCGGTGCTGCCCGACGACGCCATCGTCACGCTCGATTCCGGCATCCACCACAACTGGTTCATGCAGTTCTGGCAGGCACGGCGGCCGCAGTCGATGCTCAACACCTGGGGCTATTCCGGCATGGGCTTCGGCCCGAGCTCGGCGCTCGGCGCCAAGCTCGCCGCACCCGACCGGCCGGTCGTGTCGATCTGCGGCGACGGCGGCTTCACCATGGTGCCGCACGTGCTGTGCACGGCGGTGGAATACGACATCCCGGTCGTCTGGGTGGTGTGGAACAACTTTGCCTGGGGCGCGATCCGCGACCTGCAATACGCCTATTTCGACGGCCGCGAATACGGCACCGGCTTCTACCACGGGCCCAACCGGGAACCGTACAACCCCGACTTCGCCGCCTGGGCGCGCGCGGCGGGCGTCGACGGCTACACCGTCACCCGCTCGCAGGATTTCGCCGGCGTGCTCGAAAAGGCGGTTGCGGCCAACCGGCCGGCGCTGATCGACGTCCATGTCGACGCCAACATCCGCCCGCCGGCGACCGGCGCGTGGGAATTGCCGCCGATCCCGCCGAAGCAGCCGGTGTTCGGCGGGCCGTGGCGGCCGGGCGACCGCGACTGACACGAGGTCAATGAGGGAGGACTACCGATGAGCAAGCCTTACGAGGCCAGCATCCGCAACATCGCCGAGGAGCCGTGGCAGGAGTTTCCCAACCATTTCGGCGGCGCGCTGTCGAAGGCGCTGGTGCATCCCGACACGGTCGGCTCGCGCCAGCTCGACTACCGCATCTCCACCTATGCGCCGATGGCCTATGTGGCGAAGCATCAGCACAAGGTGCAGGAGCAGGTCTACCACGTGCTCGAGGGCGAGGGGCTGATGGAGATCGGCGACGAGAAGCGGGTGGTGCGGCGGCATGACGTCGTCTTCCTCCCGCCCGGCGTGCCGCATTCGATCCGGAACAGCGGGCTGGGCAACCTGACCTTCATCGTCGTCACGACGCCGGTGAAGGACGAATAGGGCGCGGCGAAGACAGGATCGGGCGGCCGGCGCGCTCCCGAGCGGAGGTCCGGCGGCCCGTCGCTTGTTTCAGGAAAATCTGCCTCAGCTCGCGAGGCGGCTGACGCCGTTGGTGCGCTGCGCCCGCGCCTCCTCGAAGCCGCGCCAGTTCTTGCTCTCGATCAGCTCGCGCGCGCATTCCTTGAGCTCGTTGGCCACCACCACCGCCGCGGCCGTCGAGCGCTCGGGCGGCAGGCGGTGGAGATAGTTGCGGCGGCGGAAGCGCAGGTCCGAGAAGGACAGGCAGCGCCATTCCCGGCCGCGCGCGCCTTCCTGCATCACCGCGCCCATCGGCTTGATGGTCGCGCCCATGCCGTGGAACACGGCGTTCATCAGCAGGGACAGCGAATCGATCTCGGCGACGACGTTGCTGCTCACACCGCGGTTCTCGAACTCGGCGGCGATGCGCTGGCGCAGCCCGTGCGAGCCGGTCGGCAGGATCAGCGGCAGCTCGGCGGCCTCGGCGATGGTGATCGTCTTGCGGTGCTGCGGCACCAGCGGCGAATGCGCCGGCAGCATCAGGAAAAGCTCCTCGATCATCAGCGGCTCGACGACGATGTCGGGCAGGTCCTCGCTGCCGAACAGCACCGCGAGGTCGAGCTGGCCCAGCCGCATGAGCTGGCCGATATGGCCGCTCATGCCCTCCACCACGTTGAGCAGGATCGCCGGATAGCGCTCGCGCACGCGGGTGACGAGCGGCAGGCCGATCGCCGCGACCGTGGTGGCGGGCAGGCCGACCGTGACCATGCCCTGCACCGCGGATTCGCTGCGCGCGATCGACAGCGCCTGATCGAGCTGGCGCAGCATGAACTTGGCGTGATGGTAGAGCGCGAGCCCGTTCTCCGTCGGCGTGACGCCGCGCGACGAGCGGTTGAGCAACGGCTTGCCGACCAGGTCCTCCAGCTTGGCGAGCTGCTGGCTCAGCGCCGGCTGCGCGATGTGCAGCAGGCCCGACGCCTTGGAGAGGCTGCCGGCCTCGACGATCTGAACGAAATAGCGAAGCTGACGGATGTCCATCCGGCAATCGAACACCGGTTTCGGCTATAAGTCCAGCTTATATCAGTTTCCCTATTCCGTATTTCCGCTCGCGGGCACGGCCTCCTACACTGCGTGGAAAAGATCGCCCCGGCGCCGTTGCATTCGAGGCCACGGCGCCAGGCGGCACGAGTCAGGGCATGAAACGTCACGTCAGGGAGGAATGACGATGAAGACTTTCGAGGGAGGTTCAACGCGCGCGTCCGGATACTGGTCCAGGCGCGATGCACTCAAGGCGGGCGCCGGCGCGGCGGCCGCGGGGCTGCTCGGGTTTCCCGCCATCGTGCGGGCGCAGCCGCAGGCGATCCGCATCGGCCATCTGACGCCGATGACCGGCTTTCTCGGCACGCTGGGCGAATATGCCGTCCAGGGCATCCAGATGGCTGCGGAGGAGATCAACGCCGCCGGCGGCGTCAACGGCCGCCAGATCAACGTCATGTCCGAGGATTCGATCAATCCCGAGAACGCGACCACCAAGGCCCAGCGCATGATCGAGCGCGACGGGGTCGATTTCATCGCCGGCGAGATCAGCTCGGCCTCCGCGCTCGCCATCTCGCAGGTCGCGGCGCGCCATCAGAAGCTGTTCATCGCCGTCGGCCCGCGCTCGGACGTGCTGCGCGCGGCGAGCTGCAGCAAGTACATGTTCTGCATCGACATCCCCAACACGGTGATGGTCAATGCCGTCGGCAGCGCGCTCAAGCGCGACGGCATGGTCGAGGGCAAGAACTTCTACACGCTGACGGCCGACTACGTGTTCGGCCACGACCTTCTCGCCGCGGCCAGGAACTTCTTCGCCGCCAACAACGCGACGCTGCTCGGCGACGAGCTGATCGCGACCGACGTCACCGATTTCAGCCCGTTCCTGCTCAAGGTCCGGCAGGCGCGGCCCGACGTCGTCTGCCTCAACCTCGCCGGCAACCAGGTGACGAACTTCGTCAAGCAGTATGCCGAGTTCGGCCTGCCGTTCCCGACGGTCGGCTTCAACCTCAACACGGCCGACGCCTGGGCGGCCGGCGTCGGCAACCTGACCGGCACATGGCCGACGGTCTGGTATCACACGCTGGACAACCCGCGGTCGAAGGCCTTCGTCGAGGCGTTCCAGGCCAAATACAACCGCCTGCCCGAGAACCACGCCTGGATCTCCTACGTCACGCTGAAGATCATGGCGCAGGCGATGGCAGAAGCCGGCTCGGCCGAGACCCCGGCCCTGATCGAGTATCTGGAATCGGGCGCCGAGTTCGACATCCTCAAGGACCGGCCGGCCTATTTCCGCCCGTGGGACCATCAGCTCATCCAGGAGGCCTATCCGTTCACGGTGAAGCCCGAGGGCGAGGCGGCCGACGAGTACGACATGATCGTGCTCGGCGACGCGGTTCCGGCCGCCTCCGAGCCGCTGGAGGGGATCTACCCCACGGCGGAGCAGAACGCCTGCACGTTCTGAGCGATCGACACGCCGCGGGCGGCCCGTGACGGACCGCCCGCCGGCTGAACCTCGTGGACCCGATGATGCAATTCGTCTTTCTGCTGGAGCAGGTGGTCAACGGCCTCGTGCTCGGAGGCTACTACCTGCTTATCGCCCTCGGCCTGTCGCTGATCTTCAGCGTCGGCGGCATCGTGAATCTCGCGCACGGCGCCTTCTATGCGCTCGGCGCCTATCTGTCGGTCACGATCAGCCGCCGGCTCGGCTTCATGCCCGGCGTCGTGATCTCCCCGTTCCTCGTCGCGATCCTCGGCATCGTCTTCGAGCGCCTGATCCTGCGGCGCTTCTACCGCGAGGATGCGATCCTCAGCCTCTTGGTCACCTTCGGGCTGGCCATGGTGGCCGAGCAGGCGCTGCGCATGATCTGGGGCTCCGCGCCGCTGGTGCAGAACCTGCCGCCCGAGTTCCGCGGCCCGGTCATGGTTGGCGAGTTCCTGTTCTCCCGCTACCGGCTGACGCTGCTCGCCGTGGTCGTGGTGGTGATGGCCGGCCTGTGGCTGCTCCTCAACAGGACGTCGTTCGGCCGCGTCGTGCGCGCCGGCATCCAGCAGCCCGACATGGTGGCTGCGCTCGGCATCCGCCTCCAGCCCTACATGACCACGGTCGTCATGCTCGGCGTCGGGCTCGCCGCCCTCGCGGGCGCGCTCTTCGCGCCGATCACCATCGTCCATCCGGCCATGGGCGCCGAAATCCTCACCATAGCCTTCGTCGTCGTGGTCATCGGCGGGCTCGGCAGCTTCTGGGGAGTCGTGCTCGCGGCGGTGCTGGTCGGCGTCGTGCGCGGCGTCACCATCCATTTCGCGCCCGCCGCCGGCGAGGCTTCCATGTACGTCCTGATGTTCCTGGTGCTGCTGCTGCGACCGCGCGGCCTCCTGGGCGAGCCGATCGAGAAGTTCGAGAAATGAAGTCCAGCCTTCTTGCCAAGTATCAGCCGCTGCTGATCGCCGCCGTCGGCCTCGCGGTGCTGCCCTTCGTCGTGCCGTGGTTCGGCCTGACGGTCAGCACGGCGACGGTGATCGTTTTCCTGACGATCGCCGCCCTCGGCCTGAACATGATGATGGGCTATGCCGGCCTCGTCTCGTTCGGCCACGCCGCCTGGTTCGGCATCGGCGGCTATGCGGCGGCGCTCGCCCAGCGCCACGTCTTCCCCGACCAGATCGTCCTGCCGATCCTGTGCGGCATGGCGTTCGTGGCGCTCCTCTCCGCCGTCATCGGCGCGCTGATGCTGCGCCGCCGCGGCGTCTATTTCGCGCTGATGACGCTGGCGCTCTGCGCGCTCACCTACACCATCTCCTTCCGCTGGACCGCCGTCACCGGCGGCGAGGATGGCCTCGGCGGCCTGCGGCGCGGCTCGATCGGGCCGGTCAGCCTCGACGTGCAGATGAACTACTATATCTTCGTCGCCCTGGTCGGTCTTGCCACGCTCTACCTGCTTCTGCGCGTCGTCCATTCGCCGTTCGGCCACGTCCTCGTCGCCATCCGCGAGAACCAGGCGCGGGCGACGTTCCAGGGCTATCCGGTCCAGCGCTACAAGCTCGCGGTGTTCGTGCTGTCGTCCGCCGTCACTGCGCTTGCCGGCGCGCTGTCGGGCTTCCAGCACTACATCGTGTCGGCCGAGGCGACCTCGATCGAGTTTTCCGGCGAGCTGCTCGCCATGGTCGTCATCGGCGGCATGCACCACCACATCCTCGGCCCCGCCGTCGGCGTCGTGTTCTACATCCTGTTCCGCGAGCTGTTCTCGATCTGGACACAGGACTGGCTGCTGTGGTTCGGCCTGATCTTCGTCGCCTTCGTCATGTATTCGCCGGGTGGCATCGTCGGCATCGGTGCCCGGATTCGCGATCGCCTGCGGCCGCCGCCCGAGGAGGACGCGGCCATGAGCCGGCGCAGGATCTATCAGGGCCTCGCCCTGCCGGAGTTCCTGCGGCCGCAGCGCCGCGAGGGCGCGGCGCTCGAGGTCGAGGACGTGGCGAAGCGCTTCGGCGGCATCCAGGCCGTGAACGGCGCCGGCCTCACCGTGGAGGCGGGGCAGATTCACGCGCTGATCGGGCCGAACGGCGCCGGCAAGACGACGCTGTTCAACCTGATCTCCGGCGCCTACGCGCCCGACCGCGGCACGGTCAGGCTCAACGGCCGGCCGATCCACGGCCTTTCCCCCGACGCGATCTGCCAGCAGGGGCTCGCCCGCTCCTTCCAGATCACCAACCTGTTCGAGGGGCTGTCGATCCACGAGAACCTGCGCCTGTCCACCCAGGCGCGCCATCCCGGCCGCTTCAACTTCTGGCGCGACGTCGACAGCTACGCGCAGGTGAACGCCGACACGGCCGAGCTGGTCCGCTTCCTCGGCCTCGAAGGCATCGAGGACATCAAGGGCAAGGACCTGTCCTATGGCGGCCAGCGGCTCGTCGATCTCGGCATCGCGCTCGCCTCGCGCCCGCAGGTGCTGCTGCTCGACGAGCCGCTGGCGGGCCTTGCCGCGGCCGAGCGCGAGCGCGTCTCCAACCTCGTGTGCACGGTGTCGTCCAACATCCCGGTGCTGATCGTCGAGCACGACATCGACCGCGTGCTCGCCCTGTCGCACCGCGTCACGGTGATGAACCAGGGCGAGGTGCTGGTCTCCGGCGGGCCGGAGGAAATCCGCAACGACCGGCGCGTGCAGGAAATCTACACCGGCAAGGGCGCGTATGCGCTCGCCGGCCGGCCGCCATGCGCGGTGAGCGGGAACGAGGTCGTGCTCTCGGCGCAGAAGCTCAACACCTTCTACGGCAAGAGCCACATCCTCAACGACGCGACGCTGGAGGTGCGCAAGGGCGAGATCGTCGCGCTGCTCGGCCGCAACGGCGCCGGCAAGTCGACGTTCCTGAAGTCGCTGGCCGGGCTGGTGCCGCCGAAGACGGGCAGCATCGTCTTCGAGGGGCGCGAGATCGTCGGGCTGCCCGCCTATGAGGTCGCCCGGCTCGGCATCGGCTACGTGCCGCAGAACCGGGGTCTCTTCGCCGGCATGACGGTCGCCGAGAACCTCGAGCTGGGGCGGCTCGCGCGCGCCCCCGAGGCGCCGGGCGGCGTGGTGTGGAGCGAGGAGCGCATCATGGAGATGTTCCCGCGCCTGCGCGAACGCCTGCACAGCCATGCCGACTACCTCTCCGGCGGCGCGCAGCAGATGCTGTCCATCGCGCGGGCGCTGTCCGGCAACGTCAGGCTGCTGCTGCTCGACGAGCCGTTCGAGGGCTTGGCGCCGGCCGTCATCGAGGAGTTGTTCGAGGTGCTCGACCGGCTGCGCGCCGACCTGCCCGTCATCGTCGTGGAACACAATCTCGACCTCGTGCTGGCGCTCGCCGACCGGGTGTTCGCACTCGAGCGCGGCGAGGTGTTCCATCAGGGTCCGGCCCAGGCGCTGCTCACGGACCTCGATTATCGCAAGCAGATCCTTTGGCTGTGAACGAAGTGCGGAAAGGTCCGGCCGTGAACGACACGACAACGAACGCCAACATCGCCGCCTCGCGACAGGCGGAGGCGAGGCTGCTGACCGGCGGGCGCTGGGAGGAGGGGGAAGGCGCGCCGGTCCCGGTGCTCGACAAGTTCCTGCTGACGCCCGTCGGCCATGTCCGCCCGGCATCGGCCCGGCAGGTCGCGGTCATGGTGGAGGCTGCCGCCGCCGCCTTCCGCAAGGGCCCGCCCGTCGCCCACGAGCGCGGCGAGATCCTCGCCCGCGCGGCCGCGATCGTGGCGGCGAGAAGCCGGGACTTCGTCGCCGCCATGCAGGGCGAGGCCGGCTTCACCC
>JACZJD010000078.1 GCA_014860725.1 Aquamicrobium sp. | reverse complement strand
GGCTCTACGGCCGGCCGCTGGAGACGCTGCTCGCCACATGGGGCCTGAGCCTCGTGCTCCAGCAGACCGTGCGCACCATCTTCGGCCCCAACAACCGCGAGGTCGGCAATCCGTCGTGGATGTCGGGGGCGTTCGAGCTCGGCGGCCTGTCGATCACCTGGAACCGGCTGTGGATCGTCGTCTTCGCGCTCGTCGTCTTCGCCGTGCTGCTCGCCGTCCTCAACTGGACGCGGCTCGGCCTCCAGATGCGCGCCGTGACCCAGAATCGCCGCATGGCCTCCTCGATGGGCATCCGCACGCCTTGGGTGGACGCCATGACCTTCGGCCTCGGCTCCGGCATCGCCGGCATGGCCGGCGTCGCGCTGTCGCAGATCGACAACGTCTCGCCCAATCTCGGCCAGAGCTACATCATCGACAGCTTCATGGTGGTGGTGTTCGGCGGCGTCGGCAATCTGTGGGGCACGCTGGTCGGGGCCTTCACGCTCGGCGTCGTCAACAAGTTCCTCGAGCCCTATGCCGGCGCGGTGCTCGGCAAGATCCTGATCCTCGTCTTCATCATCCTGTTCATCCAGAAGCGCCCGCGCGGCCTGTTCGCGCTCCGCGGCCGGGCGGTGGACGCATGATGACGAAGGCGCTGCTGCGCGGCCTCGAGGGGCGGGCGATCTGGGTGGTGGCGATCCTCCTCGCCATCGCCGTCGCGGTGCCGGCGGCGAACCTCATGCTGCCCGTCGGCCACCCGCTGCACGTGCCCAACCATTTCGTGCCGCTCCTCGGCAAGTACCTGACCTATGCCATGCTGGCGCTGGCGCTCGATCTGGTGTGGGGCTATTGCGGGATCCTGTCGCTCGGCCACGGCGCCTTCTTCGCGCTCGGCGGCTACGCCATGGGCATGTACCTGATGCGCCAGATCGGCGACCGCGGCGTCTACGCCCATCCGGTGCTGCCCGACTTCATGGTGTTCCTGAACTATGGCGAGCTGCCGTGGTTCTGGCTCGGCTTCGACATGTTCTGGTTCGCGGCGCTGATGGTGGTGCTGGTGCCGGGGCTGGTCGCCTTCGTCTTCGGCTGGTTCGCCTTCCGCTCCCGCGTCACCGGCGTCTACCTGTCGATCATCACCCAGGCCATGACCTATGCGCTGATGCTCGCCTTCTTCAGGAACGACATGGGCTTCGGCGGCAACAACGGCCTCACCGACTTCAAGGACATCCTCGGCGCGCCGATCCAGTCGCAGACGACGCGGGCGGCGCTCTTCGCCGCCTCCGCGCTGGCGCTGGCGCTTGCCTTCGTGGTCTGTTCGTCGATCGTCAATTCCAAGCTCGGCAAGGTTCTGGTCGCGGTGCGCGACGCGGAGAGCCGCACGCGCTTCCTCGGCTATCGGGTCGAGGGCTACAAGCTCTTCGCCTTCACTGCCTCGGCGGTGATGGCCGGTGTGGCGGGCGCGCTCTACGTGCCGCAGGTCGGCATCATCAACCCCGGCGAGTTCGCGCCGGCCAATTCCATCGAGGTCGTCATCTGGGCCGCCGTCGGCGGGCGCGGCACGCTGATCGGCCCGATCATCGGCGCGGTGCTGGTCAATGCCGGCAAGTCGTGGTTCACGGGCCTGTTCCCCGAATTCTGGCTGTTCGCGCTCGGCGGGCTGTTCGTGGCGGTGACGCTGTTCCTGCCCAGGGGCATCGTCGGCGCGTTCTCCGGCGGCTGGTCGGCGCTCAAGGCGCGGCGCGCCTCGGCGCGGGCGGAAGCCGGAGCCGAGACTGTCGAGCCGGCGGCGGCGGAGTGAGGCGATGAGCGAGACGAAACCGCTTCTCTATCTCGACGGCGTCTCCGTCTCGTTCGACGGGTTCAAGGCGATCAACAATTTGTCGCTGATCGTCGACCGCGGCGAGCTGCAGGCGATCATCGGCCCCAACGGCGCCGGCAAGACGACGATGATGGACATCGTCACCGGCAAGACCCGGCCCGACGCGGGCGAGGTGTTCTTCGACGGCGACGTCGACCTGACCCGGCTGGACGAGGCCCAGATCGCCGAGCTCGGCATCGGCCGCAAGTTCCAGAAGCCGACGGTGTTCGAGAGCCATACGGTGTGGGACAACCTTTTGCTGGCGCTGAAGAAGCCGCGCGGCGTCTTTTCCGCCTGGTTCTACGAGGCGTCGGACGCGGACGTGGCGCGGCTCGCGGACATAATCGGCATCATCCGCCTTGCCGGCCGGCGCGACGAGCTCGCGGCCAACCTCAGCCACGGCCAGAAGCAGTGGCTGGAGATCGGCATGCTCTTGGCGCAGGACCCCAAGCTGCTGCTGGTGGACGAGCCGGTCGCCGGCATGACGGACGCCGAGACGGTCGAGACCGCGCGGCTGCTCAAGGAGATCGCCGGGACGCGCTCGGTCATCGTGGTCGAGCACGACATGAGCTTCGTCCGCGACCTTGCCGCCCGCGTCACCGTGCTCGCCGAGGGCGCGGTGCTGGCGCAGGGCAGCCTCGACCATGTCAGCGCCGACCCGCGCGTCATCGAAAGCTATCTCGGGAGGTGAGCGTGGCAGCGGGGCTGAACGTCGAGGGAATCGACCTCTATTACGGCGCGGCGAAGGCGCTGAAATCGGTCTCGGTCGAGGCGAAGCCGGCGGCGATCACCGCCGTGCTGGGGCGCAACGGCGTCGGCAAGTCGTCGCTGCTGCGCGCCATCGCCGGCACCCACCCGGTGGCGAAGGGCGACATCCGCCTCGACGGCGCGGCGCTCGGCAAGGCCCCGCCCTACCGCCGCGCGCGGCTCGGCCTCGGCTACGTGCCGCAGGGGCGCGAGATCTTCCCGCTGCTGACGGTGAAGGAAAACCTCCAGACCGGCTTCGCGCCGCTCAAGGCGCGCGAGCGCACCATCCCCGAGACGGTGTTCGAGCTGTTCCCGGTGCTGGCGCAGATGCTGTCGCGGCGCGGCGGCGACCTCTCCGGCGGCCAGCAGCAGCAGCTCGCCATCGGCCGGGCGCTGGTGACGCGGCCGAAGGTGCTGATCCTCGACGAGCCGACCGAGGGCATCCAGCCGTCGATCATCAAGGACATCGGCCGCGCGCTGCAGTTCCTGCGCGACGAGATGGAGATGACCATCCTGCTGGTCGAGCAGTATCTCGACTTCTGCCGCACGCTGGCCGACAGTATCTACATCATGGATCGGGGCGAGATCCTGCATGCCGGCCCGGCAAGCGATCTCGACCGCTCCGACATCAAGCGGCACCTGACGGTTTAGGAT
>JACZJD010000530.1 GCA_014860725.1 Aquamicrobium sp. | reverse complement strand
GCATGGCTGCGGGCGTGCACCAGCCCCTGCTCGCGGGCGCGCTGCGCCGCGCTCCAGCCGGCATTGAGCCGGTCGGCCGAGATGATGGCCAGGAGGCCGATGTCGCGCCGGTCCTCGGCCAGAAGGCCGACCGCCTCGATGGCCTCGGGCGCGACCGCGCCGGTATAGGCGACGACGATCTGCGCGTTGGGGCCGGGCCGGCGCATCCAGTAGCCGCCATTGACGATGTCCTCGGCCAGCCGCTCGTCGACGACGCGGCGCGGCTGCTCGATCGCGCGCGTCGACAGCCGCAGATAGACCGAGCCGCCGACCGCGTCGCGCAGCCACGTCGTCTCGTCCGGCTCGGCCTCGCCGTCGCGCTGGAGATAGTCGAAGCCGAAGCGCAGGATCGTCGCCAGCTCGTCGACATAGGCCGGCTCGAAGCTCGCCAGCCCGTCCTGCGCCATGCCGATCAGCGGCGTGGCGATCGACTGGTGCGCGCCGCCCTCGGGCGCCAGCGTCACGCCGGACGGCGTCGCCGCGAGGATGAAGCGGGCGTCCTGATAGCAGGCGTAGTTGAGTGCATCGAGGCCGCGCTCGATGAACGGGTCGTAGAGCGTGCCCACGGGAAGCAGCCGCTCGCCGAAGATCGAGTGCGACAGGCCGAGCGCCGACAGCATCAGGAACAGGTTCATCTCGGCGATGCCGAGCTCCATGTGCTGGCCCGACGGCGCGAAGTTCCAGGTGAAGGTGGACGGGATGCGCTCGGCCTTGAACACGTCCGCCATGGTCTCGCGCGCGAACAGGCCGCGCCGGTTGACCCACGCGCCGAGATTGGTCGAGACCGTCACGTCCGGCGAGGTGGTGACGACCCGGTCCGCGAAGGGGCCGTCCTGCTTGGCGATGCCGTGCATGATGAGGCCGAAGCCCTGCTGCGTCGACATCTCGGGGCCGATCTCGATGTCGAGCTTCTCCGGCACGGCGACGGCCGGCGCGTGCCTGCGGCGGCGGCCCCTGGCGTTGAAGGGCGCTTCGGCCACGAAGCGGCGCAGCGCGTCGGCGTCCTTCAGCCCCTCATAGGGCTCCCACTCGCGGCCGGGGCGGATTCGAAGCGCCTCGCGCAGCGCCTCGACCTGCGCCGGCGTCATCAGCCCGGCATGGTTGTCTTTGTGGCCGGCGAGCGGCAGGCCGTAGCCCTTGATGGTGTAGGCGATGAAGCAGACCGGCCGGTCGTGCTGCCGCGCCGCCTCGAAGGCTTCGAGCAGCGACGGCAGGTCGTGGCCGGCGAGGTTCGCCATCAGTTCGGCGAGCTCGGCGTCGCTGCGCGCCTCGATCAGCCGGCTGACGTCGCCCTGGTCGCCGATGTCGTCCAGAAGCCGCCTGCGCCAAGCGGCGCCGCCCTGGAAGGTGAGCGCCGAATAGAGCTGGTTCGGGCATTCGTCGATCCAGCGCCGCAGGGCCTCGCCGCCCGGCTCGCGGAAGGCGGCCTGTTGCAGCGCGCCGTGCTTCAGGATCACCACGTCCCAGCCGAAATTGCGGAAGATCGCCTCGAAGCGCTGCCACAGCCCCTCGCGCACCACGGCATCGAGGCTCTGGCGGTTGTAGTCGACCACCCACCAGGTGTTGCGCAGGCCGTGCTTCCAGCCCTCGATGAGGGCCTCGTAGATGTTGCCCTCGTCCAGTTCGGCATCGCCGATGAGGGCCACCATGCGGCCCATGGGCCATTGGGTCGCCCAGCCCTTGGCGTGGATGTAGTCCTGCACCAGGCTGGCAAACGAGGTCATGGCGACGCCGAGGCCCACCGAGCCGGTGGAAAAATCCACGTCGTCCCCATCCTTGGTGCGCGACGGGTAGGACTGGGCGCCGCCAAAGGCGCGAAAAGCCTTGAGCTTTTCCAGGCTCTGGTTACCGAACAGGTAC
>JACZJD010000529.1 GCA_014860725.1 Aquamicrobium sp. | reverse complement strand
CCGCCGGACGGCGGCGGGCGCGCGAGACCGCGCATCGCGACCTCCACGACCCGCAGGGCGCGCCCGGCGTGAAGATACCCGAGGCGGTCGTCGCCGGGCTCTCGCCGGCGCTGAGGGTGCTGGCGCTGCTCGCCAATCTCGGCATGGGCAAGGCCGAGATCGCCTGGCTTCTCGGCCTGAGCGACCAGGCGGCGCGGCAGCGCATCCATGCGCTGCGCAAGGCCATCGCGCGGTCGGGCGCGATGCCGGAAGCGGTGCGGCAGGCCGGCGAGCCTGTCGGTTCACCCGGACTGGCGCGCCGGCTCCTGAAGCGGTCGATCCCGCCGCGCGGCGCGCGCCGCTTCGCCATCCGCGACCCCGACGGGATGGGAATTTTCTTCTCGGTCGCTCACATTCCGGGCGGCGACGGCAACAGCTAGTGCACGATCAACGCAGGAGGCACCGATGCCCGTCAGGTTTCATGGCATTTCGATCATCTTCAACGTCGCCGACGTCGACCGCACCGAGCGGTTCTACCGCCGGCATCTCGGCCTCGACTTCGCGCGCAACGCCGAGGAGGACGGCTCGGTCTGGCTGCTGGCGAAGCTGGCGCAGGATACCGAGCTGGTGGTGTTCGCCGGCGAGCCGCAGCCCGGCAACACGCCGCTGGTGGTGTTCGGCCTGCCCGAGGGCGGCATCGAGAGCTTCGTGGAGTCGCTGGCCGCGGCCGGGGTCGAGATCGTGACGCCGGTGTCGGAAGCTCCGGGCGGCTGGTCGGCCGACTTCCTCGACCCGGACGGGCAGACGGTCGCCGTCTATCAGGAGGACGGCCTGCCGATGCGGGCCTAGAGGGCCTGCGGCCGCTACAGCAGGTATTCGCCGCTTTCCTCGACCGCGACCGGCATCAGGTCGAGGAGCGCGGCCTGCGTCTGCGGCGAGATCGCGGCACCCGGGAGCGTGCAGACGGTCGGCCTGCGCCGGCGGCGCGGCGGCGTCGGCGCGATCTCCTCCGGCGCGATGTCGGTCTCGGTCGCCGACATCGAGGTCGCGGACAGCTCCGTCGCGAGCCTGCGCAGGGTCTTCACGTCCGATGCGCCCCTGGCCTTGATGACGATCATGCAATCCCCGCCTGTCCGCTGGCTCCGAACCTTGTCCGAAACTTGCCGATTTGGGTTAAGGATCGGTTGACGAAAGCGCCGGCGGCGGATGACGGAACGGGGCCGCCCCATACGCAACGCGGGCGGCCCCGTCCTGCCGGGAGGAACTATTCCGCGGCCTGCCGGGCCATCGGATTGTTCGGATGCGTCGTCCAGTTGGCGTAGACCGGCTCGACCGGCCTGCCGGTGCGCCTGTCGAGCATGCCCGCGGCCAGCGGCTCCATGGTGATGCAGCCCTCGACCGGGCAGACGTTGACGCACAAATTGCAGCCGACGCACTCCTCCTCCTTGACCTCGAAGTGGCGCGCGCCGTTGACGACGGCGGTGATCGCCTGGTGCGAGGTGTCCTCGCAGGCGATGTGGCAGCGGCCGCACTTGATGCACAGCTCCTGGTCGATATGCGCCTTGGCGACGTAGTTGAGGTTGAGGAACTGCCAGTCGGTGACGTTGGGCACGGCCCGGCCGACGATGTCGTCGAGGCTGGCATGGCCCTTGGCGTCCATCCAGTTCTTCAGCCCGTCGATCATCTCCTCGACGATCTTGAAGCCGTAGGTCATGGCCGCGGTGCAGACCTGCACGCTGCCGGCCCCGAGCGCCATGAACTCGGCCGCGTCGCGCCACGTCGTGATGCCGCCGATGCCGGAGATCGGCAGGCCGCGCGTCTCGGGGTCGCGGGCGATCTCGGCCACCATGTTCATGGCGATGGGCTTGACCGCCGGGCCGCAATAGCCGCCATGCGTGCCCTTGCCGTCGATGGAGGGCTCCGGCGAGAAGGTGTCGAGATCGACCGCGGTGATGGAGTTGATGGTGTTAATGAGCGACACCGCGTCGGTGCCCCCCGCATGCGCGGCACGCGCGGGCTTGCGGATGTCGGTGACGTTGGGCGTCAGCTTGGTGATGACGGGCATGCGCGTGTTCTGCTTGCACCAGCGCACGACCATCTCGACATATTCCGGCACCTGGCCGACCGCCGAGCCCATGCCGCGCTCGCTCATGCCGTGCGGGCAGCCGAAATTGAGCTCGATGCCGTCGGCGCCGGTCTCCTCGACCAGCGGCAGGATCGCCTTCCACGCCGCCTCCTCGCACGGCACCATGATCGAGACCAC
>JACZJD010000528.1 GCA_014860725.1 Aquamicrobium sp. | reverse complement strand
GTGCCGCTGTTCTTCGGCATGGGCTGGGTCTACGGCCTGTTCGCCGCTGCCGGCGGCGGCTGGTTCCTGTGGAAGAGCTGGCAGCTCTACCGCGCGCCCTCGCGCAAGGCCGCGCTGTCGACCTTCCTCGCCTCCCTGGTGCAACTCCTGCTGCTGGTCGCCGGCGTCTTCCTGTCGGCGCTTGCCGGCTGAGGGCGGGCTGAGCCATGAACATGCCCCTCATGGGTCTCCTCGGCCTGCTCCTCCTCGTCGCGGCGTCGCCCGCCGCCGCCCAAAGCGGGCCGCGGATCGATGCGACCCAGGCGCTGGCGACAAGCGAGGCGGCGATCGGCCGCGAGGTCGGCGACCACCGCCTGCTGCGCGCCGACGGCACGACGCTGATGCTGTCGGAGCTCAGGGGCAAGCCGCTCGTCGTCAGCCTGATCTACACGAGCTGCTCGACGGTCTGCCCCGTCAGCACCCAGACGCTGAAGGCATCGGTGGCGCAGGCGCGCAAGGCGCTGGGCACCGACAGCTTCCGGATCCTCACCGTCGGCTTCGACGCGCGCAACGACACGCCGCGCCGCATGACCGCCTTCGCGCGTGACAACGCCATCGACGGCGATCCGGACTGGCACGTGGTGTCCGGCTCCCCGGCCGCGCTCGAGGCGCTGATGGACGATGTCGGCTTCTCCTATTCCGCGGCGGCCGGCGGCTTCGAGCACGTCTCGCAGACGACGATCGTCGACGCCGACGGCCGCGTCTACCGCCAGGTCTACGGCGACGAGTTCCCGCTGCAGGTGTTCATGGAGCCGCTGAAGGAGCTGGTCTTCGGCATCACGGTCTCCTCCTTCACCCCGACGGCGCTTGCCGACCGGCTGCGCTTTATCTGCACCGTCTACGACCCGAAGACCGGCCGCTACCGCACCGAATACGCCATCTATATCGGCATCACCGCGGGCGCCGTCTCGCTCATCCTCATGGGCTGGGTGATCGTGCGCATGTGGCGCGGCAACCGACGTTTCGCACGGCTCGAGGCCCGATCGTGACTGCTGGAAAGACTGAAGAGCGCCGGCCCGACTGGCCGCCGCTGCGTCATGCCAAGGCGGCCCTGCGCCGTGGCTTCGACCTCCTGGAGCGCGGCGGCGAGCGGCTGTTCACGCCGGCGCTCAACCCGATGGCCCAGCTCGGCACCATCACCTTCTTTCTGTTCTGGGTGGTGGCGGTCAGCGGCGTCTACCTGTTCATCTTCTTCGACACCGGCGTGGTCAACGCCTACTCCTCGGTCGAGTGGATCAGCGGCCCGCACTGGTATCATGCCGGCGTGATGCGCAGCCTGCACCGCTACGCCTCCGACCTGATGGTGGTCACCATGGTGCTCCACCTGCTCAGGGAATTCTCGCTCGACCGCTATCGCGGCACACGCTGGTTCTCGTGGTTCACCGGCATCCCGCTGATCTGGTTCCTCTACATCTCGGGCATCACCGGCTACTGGCTGGTCTGGGACGCGCTGGCGCAGTACGTCGCCGTGGTCTCGGCCAAGCTGCTCGACGTGATCCCGATCTTCGGCGAGCCGCTGGCGCGCAACTTCCTGACGCCGGAGCATCTTTCCGGTCGCTTCTTCTCGCTGCTCGTCTTCCTGCACATCGCCGTGCCGCTGATCCTGCTTCTGGCGATGTGGATTCACATCCAGCGCATCTCGCGGCCGAAGACCAACCCGCCGCGGCTCCTCGCCGGCCTCGTCCTCGCCGCGCTGGTGGCGGCGTCGCTGTGGAAGCCGGCGCTGAGCCAGGGGCCGGCCGACCTGACGCGGGTGCCGGCCGAGATCGGCATCGACTGGTTCTACCTGCCGCTCTATCCGCTGGCCGAGGACTGGGGCGCCTGGAGCCTGTGGGCGCTGCTCTTCGGCGTCTCGACCATCCTGGCGGCGATGCCGTGGCTGCCGCCGCTGCGCCGCGCGCCGGCGGCCGAGGTCGACCTCCCGAACTGCAACGGCTGCAACCGCTGCGTCGAGGACTGCCCCTACGAGGCGATCCGGCTGGTGCCGCGCACCGATGGCGAGCCGTTCCCGCATCAGGCCGAGGTCGATCCCGACCTGTGCGTGTCGTGCGGCATCTGCATGGGCTCGTGCCCGTCCTCGACGCCGTTCCGCCGCCAGCAGGATCTGAAGACCGGCATCGACCTGCCCGGCCAGCCGCTCAGCGAGGTGCGCGACAGCGTCGTCGCCGCCTCCGCCGAGCTCAGCGGCACGCAGCGCGCCCTCGTGCTCGCCTGCGAGCACGGCGCGGGCGGCGGCGACATGGGCGGCGTCGTCACCTTCCCCTGCGTGGCGATGATCCCGCCCTCGCTCATCGACTTCATCCTGAGCAGGAACCTCGCCGAAGGCGTCGTCGTCGCCGGCTGCAGCGAGAGCACCTGCTACAACCGGCTCGGCGTCGAGTGGACCAAGGAGCGCTTCGCCGGCACGCGCGACCCCTATCTGCGCAAGCGCGTGGCGCGCGAAAGGCTGGCGACGATCTGGGCCTCGCCCTTCGAGACCGGCCGCTACGAGGCCGAGAAGGCCGCCTTCGCCGCCGGCCTCCGGCCCTCCGCCAAGGCGGAGGCCGCCGCCCGGCAGGCCGGGGAGACGATGGAGGCGCAGCCATGAGCGAGGCGCTTCGCATGGCTGCGCGGTTCGCCGTGCTGACCCTGTTCATGATGGGCGTGGTCGGCCTGTCCGACTGGCCGCGCCATCGCAGCCTCCCCGAGGGCATGGGCGTGATCACGCTGTCCTTCAACCACGGCGCGGACCGCCGCGCCGCCTGCCGCGCCGCCACGCCCGAGGAGCTCGCCAAGCTGCCGCCCAACATGCGCCGGCCCGAGATATGCCCGCGCGAGCGGCCGCCCATCGCCGTCGAGTTCGAGATCGACGGCCGGCGGGTCTACGAGGCGAGCGTGCCGCCGTCGGGCATCGCCAGCGACGGCCCGTCGCGCGTCAACCAGCGCTTCGAGCTTCCCGCCGGCAGCTATGCCCTCGTCGTGCGCATGCGCGACCGCCCGGGCGACGACTTCAACTGGCACGGCGAGAAGACCGTCGAGCTTCGCCCCGCCGACCACCGCGTGATAGACTTCCGCGGCGATGGCGGCGGCTTCGTCTTTCACTGAGGCAGTTGCGAGAACCCGGAAGGAGCAAGCCATGGCCCTGATCGAGTGGAAAGACCATTACAGCGTCGGCGTCGAAGCCGTGGACCACGAGCACCGCGAGATGATCGAGCTGATCAACGAGGTGCACGAGACCCTGCTCGCCGGCGCCGGCGAGCCGGACGTGACCGCCTTTCTCGGCGAGATCTTCCGCGCCATCTCGGCGCATTTCGCGCTGGAGGAGCGCTTCATGCGCGAGCACCGCTACGACCAGCTCGCCGAGCACAAGGCGGCGCACGAGGAGCTGCTCGACGACATCCGCGACATCATGGACGGCTACGAGGCCGACCCCGAGGGTGCGCGGGCGCAGCTTTCGAGCCGGCTCGATTCCTGGTTCACCGAGCATTTCAAGACGCACGACGCGCGGCTCCACCACCGCCTCGGCACCCACGACCATTGACGCGCATGATGGACGCTCCGGCGATGCATGAAGAGCAGGTCGTCCTGGTCGACGCCGACGACCGGCCGCTCGGCCGGGCCGGCAAGCTCGCCGCGCACCGCAAGAACCTGCGCCACCGCGCCATCTCGGTGCTGGTCTTCGACGATGCCGGCCGCATGCTGCTGCAGCGGCGCAGCGCCGTGAAGTACCATTCGCCCGGCCTGTGGAGCAACGCCTGCTGCACCCATCCGCGCCCCGGCGAGGAGGCGGCCGCGGCCGCGGGGCGCCGCCTGCGCGAGGAGATGGGCATCTCCCTGCCGCTCGCCTTCGCCGGCCTCTTCGCCTACGAGGCGCAGGTCGGCCCCGGCCTGTGGGAGAACGAGGTCGTCCACGTCTTCACCGGCCGCTACGCGGGCGAGGTCTCGCCCGACCCCGACGAGGTGCAGGATTTCGGCTGGCGCGAGGTCGCCGCGCTGCGCGCCGACATCGCGGCCGCCGCCCCGCGCTACACGCCGTGGCTCAGGCTCTATGCGCAGGCGCCGTGGTTCGCGGGGCCGGCGCTCGCGGCCTGATCGCGCTTGCATTTGCGGCTTCGGCCGTTAAACCCGGCGCATGTCCAACCGCCGGGGTTCTCCGGCGCGCTTCCCGGAGAGGTTCATGAGCCAGTTTGACGTGCTGTGCATCGGCAACGCCATCGTCGACATCATCGCCCGCTGCGACGAGGCGTTCCTGGTCGACAACGGCATCATCAAGGGGGCGATGAACCTGATCGACGCGGAGCGCGCCGAGCTCCTCTATTCCCGCATGGGCCCGGCCATCGAGGCTTCGGGCGGCAGCGCCGGCAACACCGCCGCCGGCATCGCCTCGTTCGGCGCGCGCGCCGCCTATTTCGGCAAGGTGGCGAAGGACCATCTCGGCGGCGTCTACGCCCACGACATCCGCGCCCAGGGCGTCGCCTTCGATTCGGCGCCGCTCGACGGCGGCGCCCCCACCGCGCGCTCGATGATCTTCGTGACGCCCGACGGCGAGCGCTCGATGAACACCTATCTCGGCGCCTCGGTCGAGCTCGGGCCGGAAGACGTGGAGCAGGACAAGGTCGAGGCCGCGAAAGTCACCTATTTCGAGGGCTATCTGTGGGACCCGCCGCGCGCCAAGGATGCGATCCGCCTTGCCGCCGCGCAGGCGCACGCCGCCGGCCGCGAGTTGGCGATGACGCTGTCCGACCCGTTCTGCGTCGACCGCTATCGCGGCGAGTTCCTCGAGCTCATGCGCTCCGGCACGGTCGACATCGTCTTCGCCAACGAGAGCGAGCTGAAGTCGCTCTACGAGACCGCCTCCTTCGAGGCGGGGCTGGACGCGATCCGCAACGATTGCCGGCTCGCCGCCGTCACCCGCTCGGAAAAGGGCTCGGTCGCGGTGCGCGGCGCCGAGACGGTCGAGATCGCCGCCGCGCCCGTCGAGGCGGTGGTGGACACGACCGGCGCCGGCGACCTCTATGCCGCCGGCTTCCTCGCCGGCTACACGGCCGGCCGCGGCCTTGCCGATTGCGGCGCGCTGGGTTCGCTCGCCGCGGGGCTGGTCATCGCGCAGGTCGGCCCGCGCCCGCGCCAGAACCTCAGGCAGGAGGCCGAGCAGGCCGGCCTCATGTGATGTCCTCCGGCCGCCGGCCCGGCCTGCCGCGATAGGGCGGGATCGACCAGCCGTAGCGGATCGCGCCCGCCCGGATCGCGAAGGCGGCGAGGAACGCCGGAATCGCCGCCGCCAGCAGCGGCAGGCCGGCGATGTCGAGCACGGCGAAGGTGACCGCGCCGGCCATCGCCGCCGTCACGTAGATTTCCCGCCGCATCAGCACCGAGGGCTCGCCCGCGAGCTGGTCGCGCAATATGCCGCCCAGCGTCGCCGTCAGGAGCCCCATGACGATTGCCACCGGCGCCGAGCCGGTCACCACCAGCCCCTTCCACGCGCCGTAGACGCAGTAGGCGGCGAGCCCGACCGCGTCGAGCCACAGCAGCAGGCGGTAGCGCGATTCGATCAGGTGGGCGGTGACGTAGACGATTACCGCCATGGCGGCGCAGACCGCGAGATAGTCGTGGTTGGCGACCCAGAACACCGGCACGCCGAGGATCAGGTCGCGCACCGTGCCGCCGCCGACGCCGGTGACGCCGGCGAGGAACAGGAAGCCGATGAAGTCGAGCTCCTTGCGCGAGGCCGACAGCGCGCCCGTGGCGGCGAAGACCGCCACGCCCGCATAGTCGAGAAAGACGATCTGATCCATGTGCGGCCTCCCGCCGACATGATTAGCGGAAGGCCTCCGGTTGCGAAAGGCCGCGAGGCCCCGCGCCGCCTCTGTCCGGCCGCCGTCTTTTCCCGCAGCAATCGCCTATGGCGGGACACCTCCCCCGCGTCATCCCGGCCAAGGGCGCGAAGCGCCCGCAGAGCCGGGACCCATTGGCCGCACCATCGTCGGGCACGGCCCGGTCCTCGCGCTGGCGCACTTCAGGATCGCATCGCAAGCCTTGAACCCGGCCGTGCCCGAC
>JACZJD010000527.1 GCA_014860725.1 Aquamicrobium sp. | reverse complement strand
GGGTCAACACCGCCTACGCCGCCGCCGTCGAGGCGCCCACGCCCGTCGCGGCGGTGGAGGACGACCGCGAGTTCCTCGGCACCGCCGCGCGCGAGCAGGTCGCCCACGGCCACCTGTCGAGCCAGGTGTTCGCGCAGAGCCTCTCCACCGTCATCGGCGGCGACCGCCGCATCTTCGCCGTCACCGATTTCGCCGGCCGCGAGGGCTCGGCCGGCCTTGCCTGCGACGTCAGCGAGATCGAGAGCGTGCGCGCCCGCTACGAGCGCACCGTGCGCAGCCACGCCGACACGCTCGACAAGCTCAACACCGCCGTCGCCATCTTTGACGCCGAGCAGAAGCTCCTGTTCTTCAACCAGGCGTTCCACAAGCTGTGGGAGCTCGACCACGGCTTCCTCGACAGCCGGCCGGACCACACGCTGCTCCTCGACCGGCTGCGCAGCGAGGGCAGGCTGGCCGAGCAGCCCGAATGGCGGCGCTGGAAGGAGAACCTGCTCGCCGCCTACCGCTCGGTCGAGCCGCAGGAGCATCTGTGGCACCTGCCGGACGGACGCACGCTGCGCGTCGTCGCCAACCCGCAGCCCGACGGCGGCGTCACCTGGGTGTTCGAGAACCTGACCGAGAAGATCAGCCTCGAAAGCCGCTACAACACCGTCCTGCGCGTGCAGGGCGTCACCCTCGACAACCTCGCCGAGGGCGTGGCCGTGTTCGGCCCCGACGGGCGGGTGCGCCTGTCCAACCGCGCCTTCACCGCGCTGTGGGGCATGCCGGCCGACCTCGTGCAGCCCGGCACCCACATCTCCGTCGTCAAGGCGGCCTGCGAGGCGCTGGCGCGCGTCAGCCCCTGGGCCGAGATGACGGCGGCCGCCACCGGCTTCGACGAGGAGCGCCGCGACGGCGAGGGCCAGGTCGAGCTCAACAACGGCACGATCCTGCGCTACGCCCTCGTCCATCTGCCCAACGGGCAGGTGATGACGACCTTCATCGACGTCACCGACAGCGTCAATGTCGAGCGCATGCTGAAGGACAAGAACGAGGCGCTGGAGCGCGCCGACCAGCTGAAGAACGATTTCATCCAGCACGTCTCCTACGAGCTGCGCTCGCCGCTGACCAACATCATCGGCTTCACCGAGCTTCTGGCGCAGGAGATCACCGGCCCGCTGAACCCGCGCCAGCGCGACTATGTCGACCACATCGCCACCTCCTCGTCGCAGCTCGAGACCATCGTCGACGACATCCTCGACCTCGCCACGGTCGACGCCGGCGTGATGGAGCTGGAGATCACCGAGGTTCCCGTCGAGCGCACCGTGCGTTCCGCCGCCGACCTCGTCGCCGAGCGGCTGCGCGAGCACGGCATCGGCCTCGACATCGACCTGTCGCACGCGCCCGTCTCCTTCCATGCCGACGAGAACCGGGTGCGCCAGATCCTGTTCAACCTTCTGAGCAACGCCGCCAACTACGCGCCGGAGGGCTCGACCGTGCGGCTGGCCTGCGTGCGCGATACCGCCCACGATGCCGCCCACCATGCTGACGGCGTCGCCTTCAGCGTCCACGACGACGGGCCGGGCATTTCCGACGACGTGCTCGACAGCATCTTCCGCCGCTTCGAGTCGCACGCCAATGGCGGCCGGCGTCGCGGCGCCGGCCTCGGCCTCTCCATCGTCAAGAGCTTCGTCGAGCTGCATGGCGGCCGCGTCTCGATCGAGACCGGCGAAGGCCGTGGCACCACCGTCATCTGCCGCTTCCCGATGGCGCCGGAAGGGTTCCGCGCCGCAGCGGAGTAGCGGAATGGCCGCACGCTCCCTCCGGCTCGACCTTGCCGGCGAGGACGCCTCGCGCCGGCTCGGCGAGGACATCGCCGCCATCCTCGCCCCCGGCGACGCCATCCTGCTGTCCGGCGACCTCGGCATGGGCAAGACCACGCTGGCGCGCGCGATCATCCGGGCGCTGGCCAATGACGACGCCCTCGACGTGCCGAGCCCGACCTTCACCCTCGTCCAGCCCTATGCGGCCCGCGTGCCGGTCCACCATTTCGACCTCTACCGCATCTCCTCGCCCGACGAGCTGGAGGAGCTCGGCTTGTCGGAGGCGCTTGCGGAGGGCGTCGTGCTGGTCGAATGGCCCGAGCGTGCAGAAGGCGTGCTGCCGGCCGACGCGGTGCGGATCGCGCTCTCCGAGCACGGCGAGGGTCGCCGCGCCGACATCTCCGGCCCAAACACCTTCCTCGCCCGGCTCGAACGGTCGCTGGCGATCCGCGGCTTTCTCGATGCCTCCGGCTTCGAAGGGGCCTCGCGCCGGTTCCTGACCGGCGACGCCTCGGCCCGCGCCTACGAGACGGTGACGGCCGCCGGCCGCACGCCGGTGATCCTGATGGATTCGCCGCGACGTCCCGACGGCCCGCCGATCCGCGACGGCCTGCCCTACAGCCGCATCGCCCACCTCGCCGAATCGGTCGTGCCCTTCGTCGCCATCGCCAGGGCGCTGCGCGACGAAGGCTTTGCCGCCCCGGAAATCTTTGCCGCCGACCTCGACCGCGGCCTGCTGCTGGTCGAGAATCTGGGAACGGAAGGCATCCTCGATGCCGGGCGACGGCCGGTTGCCGGGCGCTACGTCGCCGCCGCCGAACTCCTGGCCGAAATGCACGCGAAGACGTGGCCGCGCCGCATCGCGGTCGCGCCGGGCGTCGAGCACGAGGTCCCGGCCTACGACCGCGGCGCGCTCGCCATCGAGACCGAGCTCGTCCTCGACTGGTACATGCCGCATCAGGCCGGCCGGAAGCCCGACGCGGCCGAGCGCGCCGCCTGGGCCGCCGCGTGGGGCGCCGTCTTCGACCGGCTCGAGGGCGGCGAGACGACGCTTGTCCTGCGCGACTACCATTCGCCCAACCTCATCTGGCGGGCGGAGCGGCAGGGCCGCGACCGCCTCGGCCTGATCGACTTTCAGGATGCGGTGATCGGCCCCGCTGCCTACGACGTCGCCTCGCTGGCGATGGACGCGCGCGTCGACATCTCGCCCGGGCTGGAGCGCGGGGTGGTCGATGCCTATTGCGCGGCGCGCGGCGCACAGGGCGGCTTCGACCGCGCCGCCTTCGAGGCGGCCTATGCGGCGATGGCCGCGCAGCGCAACTCCAAGATCCTCGGCATCTTCGTGCGGCTCAACCTGCGCGACGGCAAGCCGGGCTACATGAAGCACCTGCCGCGCATCCGCGACTATCTGTCCCGCGCGCTCGCCCATCCGGCGCTGGCGGACGTGCGCGCCTTCTGCGACAGGGCGGGCCTCCTGTGACCCCGGTGGCCTACGTGATGCCGAAAACGGCGATGGTGCTGGCCGCCGGCCTCGGCAAGCGGATGCGGCCGCTGACCGACAGCGTGCCCAAGCCGCTGGTGAAGATAGCCGGCAAAACGCTGCTCGACCGCGGGCTGGACGCGCTGGCGGAAGCCGGCGTCGAGAAGGCCGTCGTCAACGTCCACCATCTCGCCGGCCAGATCGTCGAGCACGTGAAGACGCGGGCCGCGCCCGGGATCGTCATTTCCGACGAAAGCGCGCTGCTGCTCGATTCGGCCGGCGGCATTGTCAGGGCGCTGCCGGCGCTGGGGCCGGAGCCGTTCCTGATCCTCAACGCCGACACCTTCTGGATCGACCGCGACGGATCGGACCTCGAACGCCTCGCCCTTGCCTGGGACGCCGCGCGCATGGATATTCTCCTCATGCTCGCGCGACCCGAAGACGCCACCGGCCACAGCGGCCCGACCGATTTCCTCGTCGGGCCGGACGGCCGGCTCGCTCGCGCCAGGGGTGCGGCGGACGGGCTGATCTATGCCGGCGTCGGCATCCTCGACCCGCGCATCTTCGCCGATGCCCCGGCCGGGCCGCACTCGCTCAACCTCCATTTCGACCGCGCCATCGCGGCGGGCCGACTCTTCGGCCGGGTGATGCGCGGCCACTGGATCACCGTCGGCACGCCGGACGCGATTGCCCCGGCCGAGGCGGCGGTGGCGCGCTATTCAGGCTCCGGCTTTTCCGGCCCCGGTTTTCCCGACCGATGACGCCGCGTGTCCTGTCGATACCGGCCGGCGCGCCCTTCCTGCCCACCCTCGCCGACGCGCTGCTCTCCGGCCGCCTCGTCCCGGGCTTCGCCCATGACGGCGACCCGCTGAAGCTGGCGGAAGCGACGATCTACGTGCCGACCCGCCGCGCCGCGCGCGAGCTGCGTTCCATCTTCGTCGAGCGGCTGGGCGGCGCTTCGGCGATCCTGCCGTCGATCCGCCCGCTCGGCGAGTTCGACGAGGACGCCGCGATCTTCGACGGCCTGTCGGCGGGGAATGGGGCCGACGAGCTGGCGCTCAGCCCTCCCATCGGCCAGCTCGACCGCATCCTGCTTCTCACCCCGCTTGTGCAGGCGTGGAAGCGCCGCCTGCCGGCGCATGTCGCGGCCCTGTTCGGCGAGGAAGTGGTGGTGCCGGCCTCGCTCGCCGACGCCGTCTGGCTGTCGCGCGACCTCGCCTCCCTGATGGACGAGATCGAGACCGGCGGCGCCGACTGGACGCGCCTCGCCGGCCTGGTGCCGGAAGACCTCGCCGGCTGGTGGCAGGTGACGCTCGAATTCCTCGAGATCGTCACCGGCGCCTGGCCGGCACTGCTTTCCGAGCGCGACCGCTCCAACCCGGCCGCCCACCGCAATGCCGCCATCCTCGCCGAGGC
>JACZJD010000077.1 GCA_014860725.1 Aquamicrobium sp. | reverse complement strand
GTCGAATCCCTGCCGGAGCCGACCGCCGAGGAGCTGGCGGCGATCCCGCTCGAGGCCGGCCCGGTCGCGCTGCGCGAGGCTGCCGCCGCCGGCGACCCCAAGGCGCTGTTCGAGATCGGCAACCGCTATGCGGAAGGCCGCGGCGTGGCCGAGGACATGGCCAAGGCCGCCTCCTGGTACGAGAAGGCGGCCGAGCAGGGCCTCGCGCCGGCGCAGTACCGCGTCGGCAGCTTCTACGAGAAGGGCGTCGGCGTCGCCCGCGACGTCGCCAAGGCCAAGCACTGGTATCTGAAGGCGGCCGAGAGCGGCAACGCCAGCGCCATGCACAACCTCGCCGTGCTGCACGCCATGGGCGCGGACGGCACGAGCGACAACGACGCGGCCGCGCGCTGGTTCCTGCGCGCCGCGGAGCTCGGCGTGCGCGACAGCCAGTTCAATCTCGGCATCCTCTCGGCCAAGGGGGTCGGGATGCCGCAGAACCTGCAGGAAGCCTACAAGTGGTTCGCGCTGGTGGCCAAGGCCGGCGACAAGGACGCGGCCGAGAAGCGCGACGAGATCGCCAAGGCGCTGCGCCCCGAGCAGCTCGAGACCGCGCGCGCCGCCGCCGAGCTGTGGCGCGTGAAGGAGCTCGACGCCGAGGCCAACAGCGTCGAGATCCCCGAAAGCTGGAGCGAGAGCCAGGGCACGACGGCCAGTGTCGACATGCGCGCGGCCATGCGCAACATCCAGCAGATCCTCAACAAGAACGGCTACCAGGCCGGCGCCGAGGACGGGATCATGGGGCAGAAGACCAAGACCGCCATCGCCGCCTTCCAGAAGGACAACGGCATGGCGCCGACCGGCGAGGTCGACGAGGCGCTGGTGCGCGCGCTCCTCGAGCGGCGCTGATCCGCGCCGGCATCGCCGCCTCCCGCAAGATCGCCGCGATTCTGCGGCATGAAGCCGCGCCCGCGTTTGACTTCGCGGGCGCGTCGTCGCAAGAACGATCTGTCGTTCCGGCATGGTCGCGGTCGTGCGGACGGGTCAGGGAACGGGCAGCAAACAGTCGGGTCTGACGGTGGGCATCTATCTGCCGATCGCTGAAATGTCGGTCAACATCGCGGTGCTTCTGGCGATGGGGGCGGCGGTCGGCTTCCTGTCGGGCATGTTCGGCGTCGGCGGCGGCTTCCTCATCACGCCGCTGCTGATCTTCTACAACATCCCGCCCGCCATCGCGGTCG
The DNA here is from genome assembly GCA_014860725.1 of Aquamicrobium sp. The sequence continues at coordinate 2,770 of JACZJD010000077.1, read as the reverse complement.
CCACCGGTGCCAACCAGGTGGTGGCGTCGTCCACCTCCGGGGCGCTCGCGCATTTCAAGAAGGGCACGATCGACTTCAAGCTCGGCACCGTGCTGCTGATAGGCGGCGTCTTCGGCTCGACCTTCGGCGTGTGGGTGTTCTCGCTGCTGCGAAGCGTCGGCCAGCTCGACCTGTTCGTGTCGCTGCTCTACGTCGCGCTCCTCGGCACGGTCGGCGGCATGATGCTGGTCGAGAGCGTGCGCGCCATGCGCCGCGCGGCCGGCGGCCAGGTGCCCTCGCTGCGCCGGCCCGGCCAGCACAACTGGGTCCACCGCCTGCCGCTCAAGATGCGCTTCCGCACCTCCAAGCTGTTCGTCAGCGTCATCCCGGTGCTGGGGCTCGGCGCGATCATCGGCTTCCTCGCCTCGATCATGGGCGTGGGCGGCGGCTTCATCATGGTGCCGGCGCTGATCTACCTGCTCAAGGTGCCGACCAACGTCGTCGTCGGCACCTCGCTCTACCAGATCGTGTTCACCGCCGCCTACACCACCGTCGTCCACTCCGCCACCAACCAGACGGTCGACATCGTGCTCGCCTTCCTGCTGATGGTGGGCGGCGTGGCGGGCGCGCAGTACGGTGCCAAGGCCGGCCAGCGGCTGCGCGGCGAGCAGCTGCGCGCGCTGCTGGCGCTGCTGGTGCTGGCGGTGGCGACGCGGCTCGCCATCGACCTGTTCGTGCCGCCGGCCTCGATCTATTCGCTCACCTCGCTGTCGGGGATCTGAGCGATGCCGCTGCCCGTCATGGCATTGCTCGCCATCCTCTCCGGCCTGATGGCCGCCACGGCCCATGCCCAGGCGCCGGAGAACCCCAACCCGGAGAGCATCCAGATCGGGCTGTCGACCGACCGCGTCTTCATCACCTCCGACTTCGCCGGGGCGGACCTCACCATCTTCGGCGCGCTCGACAATGCCGACCCGCTCTTCGCCCGGCAGGGCCGCTACGACGTCATCGTCGTGCTCGAAGGCCCGGCGCGGCCGGTGGTCGTGCGGCGCAAGAGCCGGGTGCTCGGGGTGTGGGTCAACACCTGGTCGGAGACCTTCGTCAACGTGCCGGTGTCCTATTCGGTCGCGACCACGCGCGTCTGGCAGGACATCACCAATCCCGACAACTACCGCCAGATGGCGCTGGGCTCGGAGAACATCACGCTGACGCCGCAGAACCGCGAGGGCAACCCGGCGACGCTCGTCGAGTTCACCGCCGCGCTGCGCGAGCGCAAGAAGGCGAGCGGGCTCTACAGCGAGCGCATCGGCGGCGTGCAGTTCCTGTCGCAAAGCCTGTTCCGTGCCACGGTGCACCTTGCGCCCAACGTGCCGGTGGGCACGCATCGCGCGCGCGCCTTCCTGTTCAAGAACGGCGTCTTCATCCGCGAGAGCTCGGCGCAGCTCGCCATCCTCAAGGCCGGCTTCGAGCAGCGCGTCTACCGCGCGGCGCAGGAGCAGGGCCTGCTCTACGGCCTCGCCGCCGTCGCGCTCGCCGTGCTGACCGGCTGGATCGGCCGACTGATCTTCCGCCGCGACTGAGGGCCGGGATACCGGCCGCTTCGGTGCGAGACGAGTTGGGATCAATGCGTCGCCACCGCCGCCATCCCGGCCGAGCGGAGCGAGAGCCGGGATCCATTGAGCGGCACGGCCGGGCGGCGGGTTCGTGCGGCAGCACTGACACGCGCAAACGTAAGGACCGGGCCGTGCTTGACGATGTCCCGGCCAATGGGTCCCGGCTCGGCGGCCGCTGCGCGGCCTTGGCCGGGATGGCGGCGGCGCGGACGTGACGGCGACAGTAGTGCCGGACCGGTCCGAATTCCTCCGCGCTCGCCGCGCGCAAGCCGGCGCTCACTGCGCCGGCAGGACGCGGATCGCGTAGATGTCGACCGACTTGCCGCCGCCGTCGATGTCGGGGTTGATGGCGATGGTGCCGCCCGAGCCGGGGTCGCGCGCGGGCAGGTCGATCTCGAACAGGAACTCCTCGCGGGTCTCGCCGACGGCGTAGCGCTTGCGGCCGCCATCGCCGAGCTCGCCGAGGCTGCAATCGACCGAGATCTGCGTCCCCTGCCCTTCGCCCGTGCGCGCGACGACGTTGAAGACCGCGCGGCGGCCGGCGACCTGCTCCAGGATGCCCTGCCCGACATCGAACAGCACCGGCGAGCCGGACGCGCCGGAGCGGATGCGCATGAACTGCTCGCCGTCCTCCTCCATCACCTCGGCGCGGGAATCGCCGGGAGCCGCGACCGTCGCCGGATCGGCCGGGGTGAAGACGTCGAGCCAGCCCTCGAAGATCTGCTCGGTGCCGGGCACGCGCGGGCCGGCGCCGTCGCCCGACTGCGGCGGCGCAACCACGAGGTTCCTCGCGGTCCCGGAGGCGAACAGCCACCATATGACGCCGACGACGGCGGCGAGAAACAGCAGCGAAAGAAGCGGGGCGAGTAGACGGAAGCGGCGGCGCGGCCGGCTCCGCCGGCTGAACGAGGACCACTCGATGCGTTCCATTCTGGCGGAGGATGTCGCCGCCGGACGCATTTCGGCCAGTCAGGCGACGGGCGATCCCCAGCGCAACGCCCTTTTCTCGGCCCTGATGGGCGGAGAGATCACCCGCATCGACCTTCCGGTCGAAGGCGTGGCGGTTCAGGAAGGGGATGCCGTCCTGGTTGCCTCGGACGGCCTGCTGACGTTGAGCGAAACCAACATTGCGGCCATGGTCGGCCAGGCAACGGCGGATCGGGGCCGTTCCGTTGCCC
>JACZJD010000076.1 GCA_014860725.1 Aquamicrobium sp. | reverse complement strand
GGCTCAACGCCTGGCCCTGCGGCGGCGGTTCGCGCCGGCCGGCCGTTCCGGCCGCGCTCAGCCGAACGCCTTGATGCGCCGCGTCGTCTCGGGATCGAGGAAGCCCGCGACCGTCGCGTCCGTCTCCAGCGCCAGCGCCCGGTGCATGTCGGTCGAGGCGGTCGCGTTCAGCGTCCGCTTCATCGCCCGCACCGCCAGCGTCGGCAGCTCCGCCAGCCGCCTCGCCACCGCCCGCGCCTCGTCGAGCAGCGCATCGTCCGGCACCACGCGCCAGGCGACGCCCAGCCGCTGCAGCTCCGCCGCGCCGTAGCGCTCGCCGAGGAACAGCATCTCCCGTGCCTTCACCAGCCCGACCATCGCCGGCAGCAGCGACGTGACCGCGCCGGTCACGAACAGGTTCAGCGACACTTCCGGGAAAAAACCCTTGGCGCTTTCGGCCCAGATCGGGAAATCGCAGTTGATCGCCCATTCGAAGCCGCCGCCAACGGCCCAGCCGTTGATCGCGCCGACCACCGGCTTCGGCCCGAAGGAGATCGCCCGCGTCGCGCGCTGGATGGCCTCGACCAGATCGCGCGCCTCCTCCTCGCTTTGCGGGTGGACGTGGTCGTGGCGGTCGTCGCCGGCGCAGAACGCCCTGCCCTCGCCGGTGAAGACGATCGCCCGCGTCGCCGGGTCGGCGTTGGCATCGTCGAAGGCGCGCGCCACGTCGTCGAGCAGCGCCCGGTTCATGGCGTTGAGCCTGTCCGGCCGGTTGAGGGCGATGCGGCGCACGCCGCCCTCCTCGAGCACGCTAAGCACGGTGGCATAGGTGAAGTCGCTCATCGCTCGCTCCTGATCACGCGTCTGGTCTTGCCCTCGGTGACGGGAAAGCTCCCCGGCGGCAGCACGGTCACGTCCGCCGTCGCGCCGAGCTTCGCCTTCACCGCCGCCGCCACCCGGCCCGCAAGGTCGGGCGTATCCGGCACGCCCTTCGCCCGCTCGACATGGAGCGGCAGGCGGTCGTAGGGCGGCGGGCCGCCGAGCACGATGCGGTAGTCGCCCGAAAGCTCCGGCATCTCGCTCAGCACCGCCGCCACCATGGTCGGGAACAGGTTCAGCCCGCGCACCACCACCATGTCGTCGCTGCGCCCGACGACGCGGAAGCGGAAGCCGGTGCGGCCGCAGCGGCACGGCGCGGTCTCGTCCACGGCGACGATGTCGCCGGTGCGGAAGCGCACCAGCGGCTGGCAGTCGCGCACCAGATGCGTCAGCACCAACTCGCCCTTCGCGCCCCGTTCCAGCGGCAGCGGCCGCGTCGTCTCGGGGTCGATCAGCTCCGGCCACAGGACGTCGGCGGCCATGAAGTGCAGCCGCATGTCGTGCCCGCACTGGGCGGCGAAGTTGGAGAACACGTCGGAGACGCCGTAATTGGCGTTGCGCGGCTCCATGCCCCATGTGGTGCGGATGCGCTCGCGCAGCGCCGGATCGTCGAGCCCCGCCTCGCCGCCGAACAGGCCGAGCTTCAGCCCGAGGTCGCGCGGCGCGAGGCCCGGGAATTTCTCCGCCAGCACCTTCTCCAGCACCGCGGGATAGGACGGCGTGCAGGAGATCGCCGTGATGCCGACCTCGCGAATGGTGCGGATGAGCAGCTCGGTGCCGCCGACGCCGAACGGCACCACCAGCGCCCCGGTCGCCTCGAGCGTCATGTGGTCGGTCACGCCGCCCATCCACATCTGGTAGTTCAGGCAGTGGACGACGGTGTGCTCCGCCGTCAGCCCGGCCGCGGCGTGGCAGCGCCCGCCCACAGCCTCGGTGATGCGGCAGTCGCGCGCCGAGAGCGCGAGGTTCATCGCCTGCCCGGTCGTGCCCGAGGTGCGGTGGAGCCGGTTGGCCATGCTGCGCGGCGCGGCGAGATAGTCGCCGAACGGCGGATGCGCGGCCTGCGAC
>JACZJD010000526.1 GCA_014860725.1 Aquamicrobium sp. | reverse complement strand
GCGCAAGGCTTCGGCCGCGCCTTCCGGCCCGAGCGGGTGCTGTGCGTGCCGGACCTGCCCAAGACCCGCAACATGAAGACGATGCGCCGCGTCATTCGCGCCGTCCTCACCGGCGAGGCGCAGGGCGACCTCTCCGCGCTCGTCAACCCCGAGGCGGTGGAGGCGATACGCGCCGCCGCCGAGGCGCAGCCGACGCGACAGGGAGGAGAGAGCGCATGAGGCTCGAAGGAAAGATCGCCATGGTCACCGGCGCCGGCGGCCCGATGGGCGGGGCCGTCGCCGAGCGGCTGGCCGAGGAAGGGGCGAGCGTCGCGATCAGCGACATCTCGCAGAGCCGGCTCGACCAGACCGCCGGGTGGCTCGCGGAAATCCTCGGCGACGAGAAGCGTGTCGTGGCCGTGCGCGGCGACCTCACCGTCGCCGGCGAGGCCGCCGCCTTCGCCGAGGCCGCGCTCGAACGGTTCGGCCGGGTCGACGTCCTCGCCAACATCGTCGGCGGCATCCGCGCGCAGACGCTGTTCGAGCCGTTCCTGACCATGAGCGAAAGCCGCTGGGACGCGACCTTCGCCCTCAACCTCAAGCCGAACTTCCATCTCGTCCAGCGCATCGCGCCCGGCATGGTCGAGCGCGGCGCCGGCCGCATCGTCAACGTGACGTCGATCAACTTTGCCGGCGAGACGGGCAGCTCCGACTACGGCGCGGCCAAGGCGGCCGTCGCCTCCTTCACGCGCACGCTGGCGATGGAGCTTGCGCCGCACGTCACGGTCAACTGCATCGCGCCGGGCACCATCCGCACGCGCGTTCTCGACCGGCTCGGCGCGGACGAGCTAGAGCACTACGCCGCCAAGCCGCTGCTCAAGCGGCTCGGCGAGCCGCGCGACATCGCCAATGCCGTGCTGTTCTTCGCCAGCGACGAATCCTCCTACGTGACGGGCGAGATCCTCGCCGTCTCCGGAGGCGTGTGGCCGGCGCTGTGATCGGGTTCAGGAGGCGAGGAAGCCGCCGTCGACGCCGATCACCTGCCCCGTCACGTAGCGCGAGGCGGGCGAGGCGAGGAACACCAGCAGGCCCGCAAGGTCCTCGGGAACGCCGAGACGGCCGAGCGCGGTGCGGCGCAGCACGCCGTCGTAGAGATGCGGCTGGGTCCTGATGAGGTCGCGGTTGAGGTCGGTCTCGATCACCGTCGGCGCCACGGTGTTGACGGTGATGCCGTGTGGGCCGAGCTCGAAGGCCAGCGCCTTGGCGAGGCTGGCGACGCCCGCCTTCGACACGCCGTAGGCGCTGCGGTTGGCGAAGGCCCGCAGCGACAGGATCGACCCCATCATGACGATGCTGCCCTGCCCGCGTTCGATCATCGCGGGGATGACGGCGCGGCAGCAGGAGGCGACGCCGAGCACGTTGACGTCGATGACCCGGGCCCACTCCTCGGGCGTCGAATCCATGAACGGCTTGGCGAGCATGATGCCGGCATTGTTGAGGAGCACGTCGATCCGGCCGTAGCGGTCGAGCGTCTGGTCGGCCATCGCCTGCGCGCCGCCCTTCTCCTCGAGGTCGGCCACGACGATCTCCGCCCGGCCGCCCGCCGCGCGCACCTGCGCCGCGGTTTCCTCGAGCTTGGCGCGGTCGCGGCCGGATGCGGCGACCGACGCCCCGGCCGCGGCATAGGCGAGGCAGGCGAGCCGGCCGAGGCCGCCGCCCGCGCCCGTGACCAGCGCGACCTGCCCGTCCAGCCTGAACGACGGTCCCTCCATGACCATGCTCCTCCGCTACATGGCCATCTGGCCGCCGTCCACGGTCAGGGCATGGCCGGTGATCATCCGGGCGTCCGGCGAGGCCAGGAAGGCGAAGGCCGCGGCCACGTCGCGCGGCTCGGCCATCACGCCGAGGGGCACGGTGGCGCGGAAGCGGCGCATCGCCTCCTCCTCGTCGTCGGCCATCGCCACCGTGAACTCGCGCAGCAAAGGCGTGTCGGTGACGGTCGGGCACACCCCGTTGACGCGGATGCCGGCCGGCGCGAGCTCGAGCGCCAGCGAGCGCACCATGCCGATCACGCCGTGCTTGGACGCGGTGTAGACGCTGAAGTTGGGCTTGGCCTTGAGGCTCTGGAGCGAGGCGGTGAACAGGATCGACACCTGAAGATGCCGGCCCTTCACCCGCTCGCGAAGCGCGGGCAGCGCCTCCTGCGCCACCTTGAACTGGGCGACGAGATTGTTGCCGATGACGCGCTCCAGCACCGCATCGTCGGCGCTGTCGACGGAGCCGGCGAACGACACGCCGGCATTGGCGACCACAGTGTCGAGCGCGCCGAAGGCGTCGAGCGCGGCCGCGACCGCCGCACGGATCTGCGCCCGGTCGTTGTGATCGACGCGCACGAAGCGGGCGCGCGGGCCGAGCCCGTCGGCAAGTGGCGCGCCGGCGGCCTCGTTGATGTCGGCGAGGACGACGTTCGCCCCCTCCGCGACGAAGCGCTCGGCCGTCGCCTTGCCGATGCCCGACGCCGCGCCCGTGACGAGCGCCGTCATCCCGTCCAGCCGGCCGCTCATCGTCCGATCTCCGGCGCTCCGCTGCGCCGCTCGTCCGGCGTCAGGCCGAGCGGGATCGACGCCATTTCCTCGATCCACTCGGCGAGCCGGCCGATCTGGATCGCCTGGCCGACCAGAAGCTGGTCGCCGGCCGCGGCGATGGCCGCCGCATCCGTCCTGATCCGTCGCGCAGCGGCGGCAATCTCGGCAATCTCCATCCTCATCCTCCCTTCCCGTCCCCGCGCGCGAGCCGGCTGTAGCCCTCCTGGCGCTCGTCGCGCCAGCGCCTCGCCTTGTAGGCGAAGCTGGGCAGGTCCTCCCGCCTCATCGGGCGGATCGACATGCGCACATTGGTCCTTTCCTTGATCTTCTCGGCGATCCGCGCCGTCAGCGCCGCCCTGTCGTCGGCGGAGAGGCTTTCGCCCTCCGGCGTCAGCGCCACCATCACCTCGACGTCGGTGCGCCCGGCATCGTCGACGAAGACGCGGCCGGAATATTCCTCGACCTCGGCGAAGGCGAAGACGGCGGCGTCCACCGCGGCCGGCCAGACATTGTTGCCGCGGATCTTCATCATGTCGTCGTAGCGGCCGATGGTGCCGGTCTCGATCCCGTCCCACGGCCGTCCGCAAGAGCAGGCGTGGTGCGGCAGGTAGCGCGCCTTGTCGCGGCTGGAGAAGCGCAGCACCGGCGCGCCGACGATGTCGAGATTGGTGACGACGATCTCGCCTTCCTCGCCCGGTTCGGCCGGCGCGCCGGTCTCCGGGTCGATGATCTCGATCAGCGTGTGCCATTCGAGCGCGTGCATCATGGCGCGGCGGCCGTCCGGCGTCGCCACGCCGTGACGGCAGGTGACGTGGGAGAAGCCCGCCGCCTGGGTCGAACCGTAGCCCTCGTGCAGGGCCGCGCCCCAGAACTCCTTCATCCGCTCCGCCCATTCGAGCGAATAGCCCTCGGCGACGAGGAAGATCGTCTTCAGGCGCGGAAACGCTTCCCTGGGATCGATCCCCGCCCGGCGCATCCCCTCGGCGAGCGTCATCACATAGTTGGTGGAGGCGTAGATGAAGTTGACGTTGGGAAACCGCCGCATCATCGCGATCTTGGCGTCGGTGGTCATCGCACCGCCGACATGGATGGCAGCCGCACCGGCGATGCGGAAGCCCTCGGGCGGCCCCCAGCCGCCGGTGGTCAGCCCGCCGGCCGGCACGCAGTTCATGGCGAAATGTCCCGGCCGCAGGCCGGCCATGAACCAGGGCAGGCCGTGGAGATAGCCCTGCACCACGATGTCGGCATAGGTGCGGCCGTAGACTTCCTGCCCCTGCCCCGAGGTGCCGCCGGTCATGTTGACGAGCGCGATCTCGCCGTGCGGCACGCCGACCCTGAGGCCGAAGGGCGGGTGCTCCTCCTGGTCGGCGAGGAACTCGGCCTTGGTGGAGAGCGGCACCAGCTCGCGGAAGTCGTGCATGGAGCGGATGCGCTCCGGCTGCGCGCCGGCCGCGTCGAGCCTGGCGCGATAGAAGGCGTTGGTGTGGTAGAGGCGGTCGAGCTGCCGCTTCAGCTTGGCGAACTGCAGCGCGAGCAGTTCCTCGCGCGTCATGCGGCCCATACGGTCGAGTATGGCCGAAGCCTGCGCGGCCTCGATCCCTTCGGCGATCACGTCTTTCCCCCTGCTGCGGTTGCTGCGGTGCCCTCCTCCGGGCGGAAGGCGTGCAGCACGCGCCCGCCGCCGTCGCGGAAGACGACGCGCACCGGCATGCCGTCGCGCACCGCTTCCGGCTCGATCCCGACGAGATTGGAGACGATGCGCACGCCTTCGTCGAGATCGATCAGCGCCACGACATACGGAACCTCGGCCGCGAAGACCTCCGCCGGAATTGGATGGCGCACCACGATCCAGCTATAGACGCGCCCCGTGCCGGCGGCGGGCTGCCATTCCGCCTCGGCGCTGCGGCAGTGCGGGCAGGTCTCGGCCGGAGGAAAGCGGTGGCGGGCGCAGGCAATGCATTGCTGCAGCAGCAGCCGGCCTTCGGCCAGCCCCTCCCAGAACGGCGCGGAGTCCGGGTCGGGCTGCGGCTGCGGGCGCAGGGCGGAGAATGCGTCGTCCATCATGCCGCCCTCAGGACCAGCGCGCTGCCGCACGTCATCGCGCCGGCAGTGGTCACGGCCACCTGCGCGCCCTCGACCTGCCGCGGGCCGGCATCGCCGCGCAGCTGCTCCACCGCCTCGCAGACATGGTTGAGGCCGTGGATATAGGCCTCGGACAGCAGCCCGCCATGGGTGTTGACGGGAAGCCGGCCGCCGTCGCGGCGGATGCCGCCGTCCTCGACGAAGCCGGCCGCCTCGCCCGGCCGGCTGAAGCCCAGCCCTTCGAGCGCCATCAGCACGCTGTAGGTGAAGCAGTCGTAGATCTCGGCGATATCGACGTCGGCGGGGCCGAGGCCGGCGCGGCGCCACAGCTCGTCGCCGACATAAGCGAGGAAGTTCTGCGAATGGTCGGGCCAGCGCATGGCGTCGAACAGGTCGTCGCCCTGGGCCGGCCCGCCGCCATAGACGCCGGCTGTGACGAGCACGGGCGGTTTACGCAGGTCCTTCGCGCGTTCGGTCGAGGTGACGAGGACCGCGCAGGCCCCGTCGGTTTCGAGACAGATGTCGTAGATGCGGAACGGATCGACGATCAGGCGCGAGGCCTGATGATCGTCGAGCGTCAGCGGCATACGCATCATGGCGCGCGGATTGTCGAGCGCATGGGCGCGGATATCGACGGCGACCCGGCCGAGCTGCTCGCTGGTGGTGCCGTAGCGGTTCATGTGGCGGCGGCACCACATCGCCATCGCCTGCGGATAGGTGATCCAGCCGAACGGTGCGGTGTATTGGGAAACCCCGCGCGCCACCATGTCGCGGCCGCCGCCGAGCCGGAAGCCGGAACGCCCGTTCATGGCCCGGAAGCACAGGACGTTGGTGGCGAGGCCCGCCTCTATCGCGGCGATGGCCGCGAGGATGATGAGGTTGGCGCCGTTGCCGCCGGCCTCGTAGTCGACGCAGTGATGGGCGGCGGGAAGGCCCATGGCCGTCGCCACGGCCATCGCCGGCGCGGAATCGCGGAACTGGAAGCTGACGATGCCGTCCACCGCCTCGCGCGGCAGGCCGGCATCGGCGAGCGCCCTGTCGCAGGCTTCCACCGCCTGGGCGAGGATGGTGCGGCCGGAGGCCTTGCGGTACTCCGTCGCCCCGATGCCCGCCAGTGCGTATCTGTCGCGCAGCGCCCACATGGCGGTCACCCCCCTTTTCCGCCGCAAGGCGGCGCGAGCGTGTCGCTCAGCCGCGGCGGCCGCTTGTCGCCAAAGGCGGCCAGTCCCTCCATGGCGTCGGGATCGCCCGTGGCATAGGCGTGCACCAGGCCGATCTCGAAGCGCAGCGCCTCGTCGAGCGGCATGGCAAGCCCTTCGTTGACCAGCCGCTTGGCACCGGCAAGGCCGCGCGCGCCGTGGGCGAGCATGGATGCGACAAGCGCATCGACGGCTTGGTCGAGCCCGCCTTCGGGCGCGACCGCGACGACGAGCCCGAGACGCAACGCCTCGTCCGCATCGACCAGCCGGCCGGTGAAGATCAGCTCCCGCGCCCGCATGGCGCCGATGGCGCGCGGCAGGCGCTGCGACCCGCCAGCGCCGGGAAGCTGGCCGAAATTCAGATGCCCGTCGCCGATGCGGGCCTGCGCCGCGGCGACGGCAAGGTCGCATGCCAGCAGCAGCTCCAGCCCGCCCGCGACGCACACGCCGTCGACCGCCGCGACATAGACCTTGCGCGACCGCTCGATGCCGCACAGCAGCTCGCGGAAATCCTCGAGGAAGGCGGAGAACCGCTCCGGCGCTGCGTAGAGGTCGAGATAGCCCTGGAGGTCGCCCCCCGCCGAGAACGCCTTGCCCGATCCGCGGATCACCACGACGCGGACGTCGTCCATGGCTTCGAGCGCCCGGGAGGCCGCCTTCAGCGACCGCACCGTCGTCCAGTCGAGCGGGTTGAGCTTCTCCGGCCGGGCCAGCACGATATCGGCCCGGGCACCGGCGACCGAAACCCGCAGATTGTCGAATTCCGGAAGCGTCTGCCCTGCCATCGCGTCTGGCCTCCTCTCCAGCGGGACAGCGCGACCTTAACGGAAGACGGATTGCAGTTCAATATAGAATGAACAGTCATTCATTACAGGTATCGGTATTCAGGGGTGCGGTCGGCGAAGCGGCCTATCTCGCCCGCGGCCTCAGCACGAATGCGCCGCCCGCCGACACTAGGCACACGCCCGCGCCGATCCAGAACAGCTCCGCCGAATAGCGCCTGATGCCGAGGAAATGCCATTCCTTGCACAGCGACATGGCCAGCGAGCACAGGTCGGAGGTGCGGAGCAGGCAGGGCAAGGTGCGCTGCGGCGCCATGCCGGTGTTGGCGATCACCTGTCCGTAGACGATGGCCCACCACAGGACGGCGACGCCGACGAGCGCGACGCCGAGCACCTCCAGCGCCCTGAGCGAGCGCGGCAGGAGGGACGCGGCCGTCCTCATTCGCCGTATCCCATGATGGCGAGGATGTCGTGGCGCAGCCGCACGATCTCCGCACCGTCGCGGCGGCGCGGATGCGGCAGGTCGATGGTCAGGTCGGCCTTGATCCGGGCCGGCCGGTCGCTGAGCACGATCACCCGGTTGGCGAGCAGCAGCGCCTCCTCGACATCGTGGGTAACGAGAAGCGCGGTGTAGCCGGCCCGCTGCCATAGCTTCAGAAGCTCGTCCTGCATGGCGAGCCGCGTCAGCGAGTCGAGCTTGCCCAGCGGCTCGTCGAGCAGCAGCAGGCGCGGGTCGTTGACCAGCGCACGGGCCAACGCCGCCCGCTGCGCCATGCCGCCGGAAAGCTGGTGCGGATAGGCGGCGGCGAAGTCGGCGAGCCCGACGAGGTCGAGCGCGGCGTCGATCCGCGCCTGCGCCTTTCCCGCGATGCCGCGCGCCTGCGGCCCGGCCGCGATGTTGTCGCGCACGCTGCGCCAGGGAAACAGTGTCGGGTCCTGAAACACCAGCACCCGCGACGGGTCCGGTCCGGCAATGGCGGCTTCGTCGGCCAGCACCGCCCCCGACGCCGGCGCGTCGAGCCCGGCGGCGAGCCGCAGCAGCGTGGACTTGCCGCAGCCCGACGGCCCGAGCAGGGCGACGAAATCGCCCGGCGCGACGTCGAGGTCGATGGCTTCCAGAACCGGCAGCGGCCTGCCGTCGAGCCGGAACTCGTGGGAGACGGCGCGGAAGGAGAGCGCAAGGCCGGCGGCAACCTCGGCCGGCCCGACGGCGGCCGCGGCTACCATTGCACCACCCCCTTCTGCCAGGCGAGCACGCGGTCGCGCACCACGAACAAGAGCTTGACCAGCCCGGAGCACAGGAGCGCCATGATGATGAGCATGGCGTAGACGTTGGCGTAGGCCGAATAGGCGGTCTGGAACTGGAGATACCAGCCGAGGCCGTATTTCGCCCCTAGCATCTCGGCCACCACCAGCACGGCGAAGGAATAATAGAGCCCCATGAACAGGCCGACGAAGACGTTGGGCAGCGCCGCCGGGATGGCCACGCGCAGGATCAGGAAGCGGCTGTCGGCGCCCAGCGTGCGCGCGACGTCGTAATAGGCGCGGTTGACCTGATTGACGCCCGAGGCGGTCAGAATCGCGACCGGAATGCCGGAGGCGAGCGCGACGAGGAAGATCGAGGCCTGGAAGGTCGAGGGGAACAGGAAGAAGGTCGCCGGAATCCAGGCGCTCGCCGGCACCGGACCGATCAGCTTCAGGAGCGGCATGCCCCAGTAGGAAAACACCTTCGACCAGCCGAGGCCGACGCCGATCACGAAGCCGACGGCGATGCCGGAGAAGAAGCCGAGCGTCCACAGCCGCGCCGTATAGGCGATGCAGATCGCGATGCGCTCCCAGTCGACGATATAGACGTGGAGCAGCCCGTGCGGCGGCGAGAAGAACGGTTTCGGCAGCCAGCCGAGCTTGGCCGTCACCAGCTCCCACAGCGCGAACCAGACGCCGAGCGCGATCATCCACGGGCCGTAATAGGCGACGGCGTCGCGCGAGCGGCCGAGCCTGTCGATGCCGAAGGCGAGCAGCGCGAAGACAGCGGCGCCGGCGAGGAGCAATCCCACGAAGACGTCGCGGCTGCCCCACGGGATGAGGTCGGGCAGGAAGACGGTGACGGCGGCCGCGAGCAGCCAGGTTCCGGCCGCATAGAGGCCCGGCCGCCACAGCCTCTGCCCGACGGCGGGCGAGGCGTAGCCGCCGCCCGCCGCGCCGGTTTCCGTCAACGCGCTCACCGGCGTCCCCCGCCTCAGGCCAGGATGTCGATGGTGACGCGCTCGGCGAGCTCGCGGCTGTTGGTCGTCGGATCGAGCACCTTGATCAGCGCGAGGTCGTCCGCCGCCCATTCGACCTGATCGACCAGCTCCTTGCCGACCGGGTGGTTGTGAAGGTCCCACGAGGCGATGTTGTCGTGGATGTCCTCCAGCGGGAAGCCGGGGTTGAGGTTCTTGACGAACCAGTCCGCGACCTTGTCGGGATTGGCGGCGGCGAACTCGTGCAGCTCGATATTGGCCTCGGCCAGCCGGCGCACCGCGTCGCGGTTGGCCTCGAGGAAATTCGCGTTGACCCCGAGCACGCAGCACACCGCGCCGTCGAAGACGCCGCTCTGGGTGTTGTAGACCTCGTGGAGATCGAACTTCTTCTTGTGGGCGTAGGCCCACGGGTCGAGATGCGCGAGCGCATCGGCCTCGCCGCGCCCGACCACCTCGCCGACGAGGTCGAACGGCACGTTCAGCCATTCGACGTCGCGCTCGGGGTCGAGCCCGGCCTTGGCCAGCGCCACCTGGAAGGAATGCTTGGGTGGGCTGGCGACGTCGTAGGAGGCGATCTTCCGGCCCTTCAGGTCCTCGAGCTTCTCGATGCCGGAGGACTTCGAGGCGAGAAGCCGAGTGCAGCCGCCATGCGAGCCGACGAACAGCTTGACGTCGAGCCCCTGCTCCAGCGGCTTCACCCAGTCGTAGAGCAGGCCGGCGCCGGCGTCGGTCTTGTCGGTGGCGATGGACTGGATCAGCGTCTGGCCGCTCGACCCCTGATAGAACAGCTCGACGTCGAGGCCGTGCCTGGCATAGACGCCCTCGGAGACGCCGTAGGCCACCGGAGAGTGGCAGGCGGCGAACTCGGTCCACGACAGGCGGATCTTGGTCGGGTTGCCGGCGGTCGCGTGGCTCCTGAGCGGCCGCGACAGCACGCCGCCCGCCGTTGCCGCCACGCCCAGCGCGCCGGCCGCGCCGATGAACCTGCGCCGGGAGATGCCCCTTGCCTTTGCCGATGCCTTGTTCGTCATGGTTCTGGTCCCTTCCTTGCGAGGATGAGGCGGTCAGGCGCGGTCGAGCGCCTGCGCCAGATCGAGGATGATGTCGTCCGTGTCTTCGATGCCGACCGAAAGCCGCACGTAGCCGGGCGTCACGCCGGTCGAGAGCTGGTTCTCGTCGGAAAGCTGCGAATGGGTCGTGGTCGCGGGATGGATGGCGAGCGAGCGGGCGTCGCCGATGTTGGCGACATGGTAGAAGAGCTGGAGCGCGTCGATGAAGCGCCGCCCCGCCTCGCGCCCGTCCTTCAGCTCGAAGCCGACGAGCGCGCCGTAGCTGCCGGGCTTGAGATAGGCGTCGGCGCGGCGCTTCTCCTCGCCGGTCTGGTAGCGCGGGAAGATCACCTTCGCGACCTTCGGATGGTTGTGGAGGAAATCCGCGACCCGGACGGCGTTCTCGTTGTGCTGGCGGATGCGCAGCGGCAGGGTCTCCAGCCCCTGGATGAGCAGGAAGGCGTTGAACGGGCTGATCGCCGCGCCGACGTCGCGCAGCAGCACGGTGCGTACCCTGAGGCCGTAGGCGATGGGGCCGAGCGCCTTCGCCGCCTCCACCCAGACCTTGCCGTGATAGCTCGGATCGGGCCGGGTCAGCGTGGGGAAGCGCTCCGCATGCTCCTCCCAGGGGAAGGTGCCGCCGTCGACGATGGCGCCGCCGATGGTGGTGCCGTGGCCGCCGATATATTTCGTCGTCGAATAGACCACCGCCGCCGCGCCGTGCTCCAGCGGACGGATGACGAGCGGCGCGGCCGTGTTGTCGACGATCAGCGGCACGCCGAACGAGCGTCCGATGTCGGCCACCTCGCCGATGGGGAAGACGTTCAGCTTCGGATTGGGCAGCGATTCCGCATAGTAGGCGCGGGTGCGCTCGTCGGTGGCGCGGCGGAAGTTCTCCGGGTCCGCGGGATCGACGAACCGCACCTCGACGCCGAAATGCTTCAGCGACGCCGCGAACAGCGCCCAGGTGCCGCCGTAGAGGTCGGTCGAGGAGACGACGTTGTCGCCCGCACCGGCAAGGTTGAGGATCGAGAAGGCCGACGCCGCCTGCCCCGACGCCAGCGCCACCGCGGCCGCGCCGCCCTCGAGCGCCGCCAGCCGCGTCTCGAACGCCTCCTGCGTCGGGTTGGAGACGCGGGTGTAGATATGGCCGATCTCGTCGAGCGCGAACAGCCGGTCGGCGTGGCCCGTATCCTGGAACTGGTAGGACGTGGTCTGGTAGATCGGCACCGCCACCGCGCCGCTCGCCGGATCGGCGCGATAGATGCCGCCATGCAGGGCC
>JACZJD010000525.1 GCA_014860725.1 Aquamicrobium sp. | reverse complement strand
GCTGACGATGCCGGCATTGGCGCTGGGCAGCGTCATGCCGTTGCCGACGCCGAGCAGCACCATCGGCCCGAACAGGGCGAGCGCGTGGTCGATGCCGACGGCGAACAGGCCGAGCGCCACCGCCATGCCGACGGCGGAAGTGACGTTGCCGGTGAGCATCATCCGGTTGATGCCTATCTGCCGCGAATAGCGCCCCGACAGGAAGTTGCCGGCCACGTAGCCGAGCGAGACGAGACCGAAATAGAGGCCGTATTCGGACGGCCGCAGGCCCATCAGCTCGCTGGCGACGAACGGGCCGCCGCCGAGAAAGGCGAAGAAGGTGGCCGAAGTGAAGGCGGCGGTGAGCGTGTAGCCCCAGAACCGGCGCGAGCCGAGCAACTCGGGATAGGCGCGCATCTGCGCCAGCATGCCCGCCGACTTGCTGCGGTTGGTCTCGCCGAGGTCGAGGAAGACGACGGCGAGCCCCAGCACGCCGAAGCCGAGCATCAGCGCGAAGGGCGCCTTCCAGCCGTGGATCTCGTCGAGAAGGCCGCCGATCATCGGCGCGACCATCGGCACCAGCGCCATGCCCATGGTGATGTAGCCGATGCGGCTCGCCGCCTCGTCGGTATCGACCGTGTCGCGCACGATGGCGCGGCCGAGCACCATGCCGGCGGCCGAGAAGGCCTGCAGGACCCGGGCCGCCAGCAGGATCTCGATGGTCGGCGCCCACAGTGCGGCGACCGAGCCGACGACGAAGATTCCGAGGCAGGCGAGCATGACCGGCCGGCGGCCGAAGCGGTCGGAGGCGGGGCCGATGCCGAGCTGGAGGAAGGCGGTCGCGGCGAGGTAGATCGACACGGTGAGCTGCGCCACCGCGTAGTCGGCCTCGAAATGGCGGGCGATCCCCGGCAGCGACGGCAGGAACACGTTGGTTGCCAGCGCCGAGACGGCGGTGGCGATGACGAGGGTGAGGATATGCGGCGGCGTGGTACGGTCGAGGAAGGGCATGGATTCAGATTCTCTCCCCGCCCGCGTGGCGGGGCCGGGCGCGGCGGACCGGCAAAGGCGGCGCGCGCATCACAGCCCGTCGGGCGCCATGCCCGGATTGGTGCTTTCGGCGGCCGGCTTGCCGCCTCCGACCTTGCGCTCGCGATAGAGCGCGTAGAGGCCGGACAGGACGATGATGCTCGCGCCCGCGATCATGGCGAGGTCCGGCGTCTCGCCGAAGACGAGGTAGCCGAGCGTCAGCGCCCAGATCAGCGCCGTGTAGCGGAACGGCGCGACGAAGGAGATGTCGCCCTCCCGCATCGCCATGATGACGAACTGATAGCCGGTGATGAGCACGACCGAGGAGGCGGCGAGGAGGCCGAGCGAGGGGGCGGGAAGCGGCTCCCAGCCGCCGTAGAACAGGACGATCAGGCCGCCGAGGATCGTGACCGTGGCCGCCGTTGCGGTCGAGACGAGCATCGACGGCACCTCGTCGGGAATGCGT
This sequence comes from Aquamicrobium sp., assembly GCA_014860725.1. Next base: position 2,888 of record JACZJD010000525.1, on the reverse strand, counting down.
CGGGTGACGAGATCGCGGGCGGCCGCGCAGGCGACGGAGAGGAGCGCGAGCAGCGCGAAGGCGTTGAAGCCCTCGAAGCCCGGCTGGACGATGACCAGCACGCCGGCGAAGCCGAAGGCGATGGCGAGCCAGCGCCGCCAGCCCACCGTCTCGCCGAAGAACAGCGCCGCGCCCATGGTGACGGCGAGCGGCAGCGCCTGGAGCACGGCCGAGATGTTGGCGAGCGGCATGTGGGAGAGCGCGATGACGAAGGTGAGCGTCGCGGCCATCTCGCACAGTGTGCGCAGCGCCACCATGGGCTGCATCACCTGCTTCGGCCGCCGCAGCGCGCCGCGGCTCCAGGCGAGCAGGAAGATCAGCACGGTGGCGAACAGGCCGCGCACCAGCAGGACCTGGCCGAGGCTCACCGTCTCCAGAACCAGCTTGGTGATGGTGTCGTTCATGGTGAAGGTTGCCATGGCGACGGCCATGAACAGCGCTGCGCGCAGATTGGAGGAGAAGGGCACGGGCCTGTCCGGGTGTGTTGCTCGGTCTCCGTCAGTCCTCTAGGCGCGACGGCAGGCCGGCGCAACGGACAGCGCGCGCCATTTATGAGGCCATGTCCATGAGGCCATGTCGGGAAACGGTCGCGGGATGCGGGCTCTATCCGCCGGTGACGCTCATGTGGCGGGCGACCGAAGGGCGGCGGGTGTTGCGGTCGATGACGAAGTCGTGGCCCTTGGGCTTGCGCGAGATGGCCTCGTCGATGGCGCGGGCGACGGCCTCGTTGCCTTCCGACGAGCGCAGGGCGGCGCGCAGGTCGGCCGCGTCCTCCTGCCCGAGGCACATATAGAGCGTGCCGGTGCAGGTCAGCCGCACGCGGTTGCAGCTTTCGCAGAAATTGTGGGTCATCGGCGTGATGAAGCCGAGCCGGCCGCCGGTTTCCAGCACCTCGACGTAGCGGGCCGGGCCGCCGGTGCGATAGGGGATGTCGACGAGCGTGAACCGGCGCTCGAGCTGCGCCCGCAGCAGCGACAGCGGCAGGTACTGGTCGGTGCGGTCGGCGTCGATCTCGCCCATCGGCATGGTCTCGATCACGGTCAGGTCCATGCCGCGCCCGTGCGCCCAGCGCAGCATCTCCGGCAGCTCGTCCTCGTTGAAGCCCTTGAGGGCGACGGCGTTGAGCTTGATCTTCAGCCCGGCCGCCTGGGCGGCGTCGATGCCGGCCATGACCTTGCCGAGGTCGCCCCAGCGCGTCACCGCGCGGAACTTGTGCGGGTCGAGCGTGTCGAGCGAGACGTTGATGCGGCGGATGCCGCAATCGGCGAGCTCCTGCGCGAATCGGGCGAGCTGCGAGCCGTTGGTGGTCAGCGTCAGCTCGTCGAGCGCGCCGCTGTCGAGATGCCGCGAAAGCTGGCGGATCAGGTGCATGACGTTCTTGCGCACCAGCGGCTCGCCGCCGGTGAGGCGCAGCTTGCGCACGCCCTTGTCCACGAACACGCTGCACAGCCGGTCGAGCTCCTCGAGGCTGAGCAGGTCCCTCTTCGGCAGGAAGGCCATGTCCTCCGCCATGCAGTAGGTGCAGCGGAAGTCGCAGCGGTCGGTGACCGAGACGCGCAGATAGGTGATCGTGTGCCCGAACGGGTCGATCATGCCGCCATTCCTGCTGGAGCCGTTCATGTGTCCGTCAAACCTCCGGCCCTTCCGTCTGCCGGCCTTTTTGTCCTGTGGCATCAATGTCCGTCAGCCGTCCGGGCTTTTCAAGGGTGCCACATAATCCTTCTAACGCGCGCCGCGAAATAAGCGACCGGGATTCTCGCTGGAAATTGCGGCATATCAAAGAGATGGCGATCGCAGCGGAAGGCGGCCTAGCCAGCCTGGGGTGCCGGCGATAATGTCGCGGTACCTGCTCCGAGACGATTCCATGACCGCTCCGACCGAACTCCGCGTCTCCAAGGACCGCCGCCTGCTCACCGTGACGTTTCCGGGCGAGGGGCCGTTCGAGTTCACGGCGGAGCTGCTGCGCGTGCTTTCGCCATCGGCCGAGGTGCAGGGTCATTCGCCCGAGCAGCGGATGACGGTTCCGGGCAAGAAGGACGTGGCCATCGCCCGCATCGAGCCGGTCGGCAACTACGCCGTGCGCATCGTCTTCGACGACTTCCACGACAGCGGCATCTTCACCTGGTCGTATTTCATGACGCTCGGCCGCGAGAAGGAGGAGCGCTGGCAGTCCTACCTCGCCGAGCTGGAGCAGAAGGGCCTGTCGCGGGAAAGGCGCTGAGGCCGGCGCGAAGTTCGCGTGCCGTCGCCGCGACGGCCGTTTCGGGGGACATCGGCCTGTGGGGCGCTGCGGCGGTCACTCCTTGCCTTCGAGGGCGATCTCGATGCGGCGCATCTGTTCGCCCATGGCGTCGCACTGGGCGGGCGTGGACTGCGCCATCACGCGGTCGAGGATGCCGCAATAGAGCTTCAGCGCCGCCATCAGCCGCTTCTCGCCCTCCTCGGTGAGGTGAAGGCGCAGGATGCGGCGGTCGGTGGCGTCGCTCTCGCGGCGGATCAGCCCCTGCGCCTCGAGCTGCGGCACCAGCATGGTGATGCTGGAGCGCCCGACCAGCAGCTTGCGCGCCACCTCGTGCTGCGACGAGCCGGGATGGCGGTAGATGTTCATCAGTACGTCGAGCTGGCCGATCTTGAGGTCGAGCGGGGCGAGCGCCTTCGTCAGTTCGCGCACCACGGCCCGCTCGGCGCGCACCAGCGCGATCCAGTTGCGGAAGCGCGGATTGTCCCAGGGCAGGGCGGGTTTCGTGGTCATGCGCGAAGGGCGGCGGCGGTTGGGCGGTGGCGATGCGAGCTCATGCCATACCGGTAGCGCATTCGCGCCGGCCCGACAAATCGCCGGCTCTGCGGGG
>JACZJD010000075.1 GCA_014860725.1 Aquamicrobium sp. | reverse complement strand
GGTCGTGCGGCATGGTGGTGCCGTCCGTGTCCTTGCCGGCAATGATAAAACCCTTTTCGGCCCGCAGCAGGAGCAGCGCCTCCGAGCCGAGCAGGACGGCATCGAGCGCCCTGCCCGCCTCGGCCATCGCCCGCCACAGCGCCGGGGCCTTCCCGGCCGGCACGGAAATCTCGTAGGAGCGGTCGCCGGTGAAGCTGACGCGCGCCACCCGCGCCGGGCCGCCCTCGAAGAGCCCTTGCGCCAGCGCCATGTGCGGCAGCGCGGCGTCGTCGAGATCGACGCCGAGCGACAGCGCGGCGACGAGCGCCTTCGCCCGCGGGCCGCTCGCCGTCAGCGTCGCCCAGTGCGGCGTGAGGTTGTGGACGACAACCTTCGCGGGATCGAAGCGGTCCTGCCGCCATTCCTCCAGCCGCAGCGCCACACCCGGCACGTGGCCGGACGAGCAGGAGACGACGTAGTGGTCGTCGGCGAGCTTCGCGGTCACGCCGTCGTCGTAAACCACGCCGCCCTCGGTGAGCATGAAACCGTAGCGGAGGCGGCCTTGCTTCAGCGTCGAGAGCGTCTGGTAGGAGTTGAAGTCGAGGAGCGCGCCGGCCTCGGGCCCGATCACCTCGATCTTGCCGAGCGGCGAGCCGTCGAAGATCGCGACCGTCTCCCGCGCCTGTCTCGCCTCGCGCTGGATTTCCGCTTCCGCCGCTCCGGGGCCGTAGAAGGCCGGGCGCAGCCAGCCGCCATAGTCGCGGAACACGGCGCCGGCCGCGCGGTGCTCGGCCTCGAGCGGAAGCCGGCGCACCGGGTTGAACAGCTGCCCGCGCCGCCGGCCGCCGACCACGCCGAGCGGCACCGGCACGAAGGGCGGGCGGTAGGTGGTGGTGCCGGTCTCCGCGATGCCGCGGCCGGTGAGCGCGGCCATGGCGGCAAGGCCGTTCATGTTCGAGGTCTTGCCCTGATCGGTCGCCATGCCGAGCGTGGTGTAGCGCTTGAGGTGCTCGACCGGGCGGAAGTTCTCGCGGGCGGCGAGCGCCACGTCCTTCAGCGTCACGTCGTTCTGGAAGTCGATCCAATGGCGGCCCCTGGCGTCGGGCTTCGGCCATGCCGGGCTGATCGCATAGTCGCCGAAATCGCCCGCCGCCGCGCCGGTGACGGAAAGGCCCTCGACCGGATCGCCGGGCACGAAGGCGCAGACCGCATCGTCGTAGCGCAGCCGGCCCCTGGCCTGACAGAAGAGATGCACCGTCGGCGTGAACCCGCCCGAGACGAGCAGGCAGTCGGCCTCGACGCGGCGGCCGGAGACGGTGACGGCCTCGACGCCCTTCGCGCCGTGGACGGCGTCGATGGAGGCGCCGTCGCGCAGGTCGGCGATGGCGACATCCGCACCCGCCTCGCGCAGCGGGCCGGCGACGGCGAGCGCGCGCGAATTGTTGGCGGCGAGCACGATCCGCTCTCCGACCAGCACGCCGTGGCGGCGCAGATAGGCAAGCGCGGCCTCGGCCGACATGATGCCCGGCCGGTCGTTGTCCGGGAACACCAG
>JACZJD010000524.1 GCA_014860725.1 Aquamicrobium sp. | reverse complement strand
GTCCACGATCAGCCGGGCGGCCTCCTGCAGGAAGCCCGACACGGCGATCAGCAGCAGCGAGACGAGGAAGGCCCAGTCCTCGACCTTCCACGCCACGGCGCGCGGCAGCGGCTCGACGTCGCCGCGATAGCGACGGACATAGTCGAGCTTGGCGAGGCCGAACCAGGCGCGCCGGCCGATCATCATGGCGAGCCCGACGATCAGCATCGCGCCGGCCACGTCCATGACCAGGCTGTAGATCAGGTAGAACCAGCCCTTCCAGAAGGTCCTTCCGGTCAGCGGCTCGACGATGTCGTATTCGAGGGTGATGATCGAGGTGCCCACGAACAACGTCGCGAAGCCGAAGAAGATCAGCCTGTGGGCGAGGCCGGCATAGGGATCGCGCCGGCCGAGCGTGCGGTGGGTGACCACGTCGTCGAGCATGCGCCTCATGCCGCCGCGCCAGTCGACGGGCACGCCGGCGGGCCGGCCGCGGCGGTAGCGCAGGATGTGGCGCGCCAGCCCGACGACGAACGCGGCCATGGCCGCGACGGCGATCAGATAGAAGATCCCCATCGCAAGCGACGAGAATTGCGAGAAGACTTCGCGGGTTTGCATCGCTCTTGGCTCTGGAAGAAGGCGGCGCCCCGGTCTTCACCGCGACGCCGCCCCGCGTTCAGGACGAAAGCTCGACGGCCGGCCGGCGGTCGCCGAGGGCGGGGACGGTCTCGGCGCCCCAGAGCTGCCGCTCGCGAATCCACGGCAGCGGATATTGCGGGTGGTCGCTGTCGAACTCGCGGGCCAGGCGATGGCCGTCGAACACGGCGTCGGAGATCTGGCGCGGCGCGTGGCAGTCGCCGGCCCGGTAGACGGCCTGAAGGCCGTGCTTTTCCCATTCGCCCCGCCGCTGCTTCAACTCCATGAACAGCTCGTGGTTCGGCACGCGCGAGGTGACGAGGATGACGGCGTCGGCGTCGAGCACGGCGACGTCGGTGCCCTCGCGGCGCGGCATCCTGCCGGTTTCGGGATCGGTCAGCGCCCAGCCGTGGCGGTAGAGGTAGAACAGCGTCAGCTTGCCGTTCTCGTAGGACTCGACCCAGTGGTTGCGGAAGATCGCCACCCCCTTCTCGTGCATCAGGCGCTTGTTGTTCTGCACCTCCATCGTGAACTGGCTGTATTCGGCGGGGTCGGACATGTTGGTGACGAGCGTCACCTTCTTGCCGAGGTCGGCCGCCAGTTCCACCATGCTGACGCCGGTGAAGTGGCCGTCGCCGTCGAGCACGACCACGCGTTCGCCGGGAATCGGCTTGCCGGCCATGATCTGCTCGGGCGTCAGGCAGGTCGGAAGCGAGGCGTCGCAGCCGGGCAGCGGGCTGTGACCTTCGGCACCGAGGCCGTCGGTGGCCCAGTGCGAGCCGGTCGCGATCACCACCTTGTCGGCGCCGTAGGCGAGCACGTCGTCGGCCGACATCCTGCCGACGCCCAGATGCACCTCGACATTCTTCATCTTCGCGAGCTGGAGCTGGCGATAGGTCGTCACCCGCCCCCATTCGTTCATGCGCGGATAGCGGACGACGTTGCGCAGGTGGCCGCCGAGCTCGGCCTCGGCCTCGCGCAGGTGCACGTCGTAGCCGCGTTCGCCGAGCACGCGGGCACACTCCATGCCGGCCGGGCCGCCGCCGACGACCAGCACCGAGCACGGGTCCTTGGCCTTGCTGAACCGCTCCGGGTGCCAGCCGCGGCGGTATTCCTCCATGGAGGTGGCGTTCTGGGTGCAGTTCAGCAGCCCCGACTGGTTGAACTTCGACACGCACTGATTGCAGCCGATGCACTCGCGGATGTCCTCGGGCCGGCCCTCCTCGATCTTCTTCGGCAGGAAGGGGTCGGCGATGGACGGCCGCGCCGCGCCGATGATGTCGGCGATGCCGCCGCGGATGACGGCGACCATGTCGTCGGGGCTGGTGTAGCGGCCGTTGACGACCACCGGCACATCGCCGACGACGCTCTTGGCCTCCCTGACGAAGGGGATCATCCAGCCCGACTTGCGGAAACGCGAGGTGCCGGCGTCCTCGCCCCATTCCTCGTAGTCGCCGATCTTGACCGCCCACAGGTCGCACACGCCTTCCTTGTGCATCAGCTCGACGAACTTGATGCCCTCGTCCTTGGCCTGCAGGCCGTGGGGGCCCTGCAGGGTGTCGATCTCGTAGCGGGTGGTGATGGCGCTGGTGTCGCCGCAGGCCTTCTTGAGCGCGGTCATCACCTCGATATAGACACGGGCGCGGTTCTCCAGCGAGCCGCCATACTTGTCGGTGCGCTTGTTGTAGCGCCGCTCGAGGAACTGCACCGGGAAGGTGCTGTCGCCGGCCGTGACCTCGAGCAGGTCGAAGCCGGCGTCCTGCGCCCGCTTGGCGGCGAGCACGTACATGTTGATGACCGCCTTGATGTCGTCCTCGTCGCATTCGGCGGCATAGATGGTGCGTGCCGGCAGCAGGTTGGACGGAAGGCAGGAGGCCGAGCGCGGGACCTCGCGCGATTCCAGCCGCGGCGAATGGATGCCGCCGTACCAGAGCTGGACGCCCGACAGGCAGCCGTGCTTGTGAATCTCGTCGCACATCGGCCGCAGGTTGCGCACGTCGCCGTCGTCCCACAGCCGGGCCGAGGTGTAGGGGAACTCGTCGGATTCGGGATGGATCGAGCAGAACTCGGTGAAGACGACGCCCCAGCCGCCCTCGGCCTTGGTGCCGCGGAACATCGCCTGGGTGCCCGGCCGCTCGGAGCCGACGCCGGCGCAATGCGACGTCTGGAAGAAACGGTTCGGGGAGACCTTCGGGCCGATCTTCACCTTGTCGAAAAGAATGTCGTATTTCGGGTCGCGTGCCATTTCCGTCTCCTCCTTGTAAGGGGAACTGCTAGCTGCCTACGGGATCGACAAACGCAAGGTGCATGCCAGTCGACTAAAGACGGTGTTTATCAAGCAGTTGGACGAATCCTCCCTCCCGCCTCGTGCTCCTGGCGCAGCTCCGTGCAGCGATTCCGCATCATGGTGCTGACATTTTCCAGCAGACCGCCGGCAGCGACGGCGCGGGCGGATGCAAGGGCGGAAGGGGCTCGCGGCGGGTCATGCCGGACGGCGGATCGTCCGGGTCGCGCATTCGGGTCCGGATTCCGGTCCCGGCTGGGGCGCTATTCCTGCAATTTGCGGATCAGCGACGAGATGTCGATGCCGAGGGCCTTGGCGGCCTGGCGCTTCGAGGTGGCGGCCTTTAGCGCCTCGTCTATCAATTGCCGCTCATAGGCGCGCACCTTTTCCTTCAGCGGCAGGGCCTGCCCGCCCTCGGCGCCGTCGGCGGCCGGCTGCGCCACGTCCTGAAGGCGCGCCGCGCATTGCATCTGCGGCGGAAGGTGCTCCACGCCCGCGACCTCGTCGGCCAACAGGTCGATGCGCGCGATCACGCCCAGAAGCTCGCGCATGTTGCCCGGATAGTCGTGCTCGATCATCCTGCGGCGGCATTCGGCCGTCAGCGTGAGCTTCGTCTTGCGGGGCAGGTTCACATTGGCAATCAGCGTGTCGATCAGTTGCGGCAGCTCCTCCCTGTGCTGCCGCAACGGCGGCACGGCGAGCGGGATCATCGCGATGCGGTAATAGAGGTCCTCCCGGAACCGCCGCTTCTGCACGTCCGCCGCAAGATCGCGGTTGGTCGCGCACACGACATAGACGTCGACCCGCTTCTGACGGGTGCTGCCGACCGGCTGGATGCAGCCGTCCTCGAGGAACTTGAGCAGCTTGGCCTGCTGCGAGCGCGGCATGTCGCCGATCTCGTCGAGAAACAGCGTGCCGCCGTTCGCCGTCTCGATGAAGCCCGGCTTGCCGCCGGCCAGCGCGCCGGTGAAGGCGCCGCGCTCGTAGCCGAACATCTCCGCCTCGAACAGGCCCTCGCTGATGCTCGAGCAGTTGACGTGGACGAAGGGGCTTTCCGGCCCCGCCACCTGCCGGTGCATCTGCATCACCAGCGTCGTCTTGCCGACGCCGGTTTCGCCGAGGAGCAGGATGCGGCGGCGCGCCCTGAACGCGCGGACGCCGAGATCGATCAGCGGCTCCAGCCGCGTCTGGTAGAGCGGCAGCGCCTCGCCCTGCGCGAAGGGCTGCATGCCCGCGGGCTTGGAGCGCAGCGCCGCCGCGCCCGAGGCCGGCAGCGGGAAGATCAGCATCCGCGCGGCGAGCCCGCCGTGCTCGTCGGCCAGCGCATAGACGGTCGCGGCAAGCTCGCCCGGCTCGTTGCGATAGCGCAGCGACAGCTTGCGGCGGCCGGGCAAGCGCCCGGCGACGAGCGGCTGGAGGTCGATGCGGCTGCGGGCCGAGACAGTCTCCACCGGCATTCCGCATGCGGTCGATTTCTGGATTCCGGCGCCGGCTTCCGCCGCCTTATTCACGGCGATGACGTTGTCCTCGGCATCGACGACGATCACCGCCTCGCCGAGAAGGTCGAGAAAGTTGCGGAAGCCGTCGGTCCGGCACAGCTCGAGAAGCGCGGCCGGGTCGATGCCGTTGGGGTGGCGGTCGAGGCGAAAGGGGGCGATGAGGCCGCGTTTCATCCGGCGACCCCGTTGTCGGTGTCGATCAGCCGCGCGGTGACGGCGAGATAGGTGACGCTCGAGGCGGAATATTCCTGCCCGGCCACCGCCTGCCACCGGCACGTGACCAGATGGTGGCGCGTCTGGCCGGACGCCAGCGGCAGGGGCAGCACGATCTCGCGATGCTCGCTGCCGCCCGCCGAGCGGAAGGCCATCTTGGCCGCCACCTGGCTCAGCGATCCGAACGCCAGCCGCCACGAGATGTTCTCGGTGATCAGCGTCCCGTCCGGCCGGATGAGGCAGGCCGACAGCGGCAGCAGCTCGAAGGCGAGGGCCGCATAGTCGGACCGCTCGCGACGAACCTCGAACCCGCCCGGCTTCACCTCGCGCAGCGTTCCCCACAGGCGGTGGAGCCTGCCGTCGGCGATATGCGCGCGCACGTCGTTTTCCATCAGCACCGGCGTGCCGTCGCGCCGGTAGTCCTCCGATATCGCGCCCTCCACCTGGAAGCCGTTGGCGATGACCTCGCGGATGAAGGCCTCGTTGACGGCGTTGCGCGGCCAGTGGAAGCGCACGTTGCGCCCGTTGAGGTCGGTCTCGTCGTCCAGATCGTAGGCCCTGGCCATGGCGGTGTTGCACATGCACCAGACCGACGGGTGCTCGAAAATCTGGTCCACGATCTCGTCGGTCGACACGGTCACGTCCACGGGCCGGTCGTAGCGGATGCACCATATCGCCTCGCGGGCCTTCTGGATGATCGCCCGCATGATCTCGTTGCTCTCGGCGAGGTCGAGGAACTCGCCGCCGTCCGGCCCCGGCGCCTTGAACACGTCCAGCACCGGGCGGTCGGGCGTGCCGCCGCGCACGGCGATCGCCATCAGCTCGATCCGGCTGCCGTCGCCGCGCAGCATGGTCACGGGAAAGGCGCGGGCAGGGGGCTCGTGCCGGTCGTGCGCCAGCATGTCGTGCAGCCGCCGCAGCGACGCCGCGTCGTAGAGCCGTCCGGCCCCGGCGCCGACGACCGACGCCGGAACGACGCCCAGGGCGTCCGCCTCGGCGCTGCCGATCGCCACCACCGTGGCATCGGCGCCGATGCGGTCGACAAGCAGCTTTCCTGCCGGATCGTGCAATCCAACCGCGACGTCCAGATCCGTCATCGGATCCCCCTTCCAAGCGTCTCGCGAGTGCTGTGGAATTCCAGCAGAAATGTTGCAAACGTGCAATGGGTGCCCCCGGCACTCCTACAGCATCATCTGCAAAATACTGATTTCCAAGCATCTTCGCAGTTGGCACGGCGTATGCTTCACCTTTTTGTGCCTGCGGAAGCAGAGAGGGGAAAATCGTCAGGCGCAAGCCCGAGAACCGGTTCGCGACGGACTGCCGCCGGCATCCGCCGCATGGACCGCGGCAGAAATCCTGCCGTGCAGACCCGCCCGCCGGATGGCGGCCGGAGCGCGAGGTTCATGGGCATGGATTCAGGAGAAGACCGACAACTTCCCGATCCTCGTCACGCAAAATGATAAACGGAGGTGAACATGACAACCATCGCGGATGCGAATGAAAAATCCGATGACGCCCAGCTTCGGGCGCTCGGCTACTCGACATCGTTCGACCGATCCATGAGCCTGTGGGGGAACTTCGCCCTCGGCTTCACCTATCTGTCGCCGGTCGTCGGCGTCTACACCCTGTTCGGATACGCGATCGCCACCGGCGGCGCGCCGATGTTCTGGAGCTATCTCCTCGTCGGCATCGGCCAGTTCCTGGTCTGCCTGGTGTTCGCGGAGATCGTCTCGCAATATCCGATCGCCGGCGGCGTCTACCCGTGGGCGCGGCGTCTGGTCGGCGACCGCTGGGGCTGGATGACCGGCTGGGTCTATCTGTGGGCGCTGGCGACGACCGTCGCCGCCGTCGCCATGGGCGCCGGACCCTATCTCGCGGCCTTCGCCGGGTTCGAGCCGTCGCCGTTCGTCAACACGGTGACGGCGGCGCTCATCATCGCTGCCTCGACCCTGTTCAATCTCGCGGGAACACGGATCCTCGCCCGCGTCGCCATGGCCGGCTTCCTGTGCGAGCTGGGTGGCGCGCTCGCCGTGGGCGCGTGGCTCCTGCTGTTCGGCCGCGAGCAGTCCTTCTCGGTCCTGTTCGACACCGCCATGGTCGTCGGCGAGGCCAGCTACCTGCCGGCCTTCCTTGCCGCGGGCCTCGCCGGCATCTTCCAGTATTACGGCTTCGAGGCGTGCGGCGACGTGGCCGAGGAGGTTCCCAATCCGAGCCGGACCATTCCCCGCGCCATGCGCCTGACGATCTATATCGGCGGCGCTGCGGCGATGTTCGTCTGCCTTGCCCTCATCCTGGCCATCAAGGACATCGGCGCCGTCATTTCGGGGCAGGACGCCGATCCGGTGTGGACCATCCTGACGACCAATTTCGGCGAGACCGGCGCGCGCGTCATCCTCATCATCGTCCTGGTGTCGTTCCTGTCCTGCGTGCTCAGCCTTCAGGCGGCAGCCAGCCGGTTGATGTTCTCCTTCGCGCGGGACGGCATGCTGCCGTTCTCGAAGACGCTGGCGAGGCTGTCGTCGCACCATGTGCCGAGCGTGGCGCTGGTGATCTGCGGCATCGTTCCGGCCGTCATCGCGCTCGGCGGCTACTTTCTCACCAACGCGGTCGCCGTGGTGGTCAGCTTCGCCGCCATCGGCATCTACCTTGCCTTCCAGATGGTCGTCGTCGCTGCGCTGTCGGCGCGCCTGCGCGGCTGGAAGCCCTCGGGGCCGTTCAACCTCGGCGCGTGGGGCATGCCTGTCACGGTGGCCGGCCTCGCCTACGGCGTCGCCGCCATCGTCAACCTCGCCTGGCCGAGGCTGCCCGACGCAAGCTGGTACGAGAACTACGCGGTCATCCTCACCAGCACGGTCGTGCTGGCGACCGGCCTGATCGTCCTGCCTTTCATGAGGCCCGACACGGCCCGCCCCGTGGCCGTGGGCAACTGAACCAGCCGGGCAGCGGGCGCGATCCCGCCCGCTGCCTCCCCTTGCCGGGGCAACCGTCACCCCTTCAACCGGAAAGAGCATCGCCATGCAGACGCAGATATTGATTGGTTCCCGGCTTGAGGCCGGCAAAGCCGTGGAAGAGTCCATCCTGAACCCCCGGACCGGGGATACGATCGTTTCGGTTTCGGAGGCTTCTCAGGTTCAGGTTGAGGGAGCGGTTTCGGCGGCGCGGCGCGCCTTCGAGGGCTGGTCGCGCACCACGCCTTCGGAGCGTTCGGGGTATCTGTTGCGGATTGCGGATCGGATCGAGGCGGAGGCTTTGGAGTTTGCGCGGCTGGAGGCGCTGAACTGCGGCAAGCCGATCAATGCGGCGCTCGGCGACGAGATCCCGGCGATCGTCGACTGCTGGCGGTTCTTCGCGGGGGCGGTGCGCACCATGCCCGGCGCCATTGCCGGCGAG
>JACZJD010000523.1 GCA_014860725.1 Aquamicrobium sp. | reverse complement strand
CGCCCTGCCCGCGCGCCACAGGGCGAGCGCCAGCAGGAACACGACGGCGAGCACCAGCCCGCCCGCCGCGGCCAGCGCATGGCCGAGCGTGACCACGCTCGCGCCGAGCTGCGCGACGGGGAGCGAAAACAGCGAGGAAAGATCGTCCATCCTTGCAGGATAGGCGATTCGCCCGGCGCGCATAAGACCAAAAGGTGAACAAGGCTGCGAAAGCCGTTGACGGCTCAAGGGTTGGCCATTACCTGACGGGGCATGATACGCCCGCTCGTCATCCTTCCGGACCCCATCCTGCGCCAGGTCTCCGCGCCCGTCGAACGCATCGACGACGATCTGCGCCGGCTTGCCGACGACATGCTGGAGACGATGTACGACGCGCCCGGCATCGGCCTTGCCGCGATCCAGATCGGCGTGCCGCTCCGGATGCTGGTGATCGACCTCGCCAAGGACGACCAGCCGAAGGCGCCGCAGGTCATCATCAATCCGCAGGTGCTGACCCACGGGGACGGCGCCTCCGTTTACGAGGAAGGCTGCCTGTCGATCCCGGAATACTATGCCGAGGTCGAGCGGCCGGAGACGGTGACGGTTGCCTTCCTCGACCGCGACGGCAAGGAACGGACCGTCGAGGCCGACGGGCTGATGGCCACCTGCCTGCAGCACGAGATCGACCACCTGAACGGCGTGCTGTTCATCGACCACATCTCCAAGCTCAAGCGCGACATGGTGGTGCGCAAGTTCAGGAAGCTGGCCAAGGACAAGGCCGCCGACAGGACCCCCGGCCGGCTTGCGGTCTAGGAGGGCCGGATGGCCCTGCGCGTCATCTTCATGGGCACGCCGGAGTTCTCGGCCGCCACGCTGCGCGCGCTGGCGCAAGCCGGCCACGACATCGCCGCCGTCTATTCGCAGCCGCCGCGCCCGGCCGGGCGGCGCGGGCTGGAGCTGACGAAATCGCCGGTGCACCTGGCCGCAGAGGCGCTCGGCATCGCGGTGCGCACGCCGCGCTCGCTCAAGGGCGAGGACGAGCAGCAAGCCTTTCGCGCCCTCGATGCCGACGTCGCCGTCGTCGTCGCCTACGGCCTCCTCCTGCCCAAGCCGATCCTCGAAGGCACGCGGCTCGGGGCCTATAACGGCCACGCCTCGCTGCTGCCGCGCTGGCGGGGTGCCGCCCCCATCCAGCGCGCCATCATGGCCGGCGACGCCGAGACCGGCATGATGGTGATGAAGATGGACGAAGGGCTGGACACCGGTCCCGTCGCGCTGACGGAGCGCGTCGCCATCGGCCCGGACACGACCGCCGGCGAGCTGCACGACGCGCTGATGGAAACGGGCGCGGCGCTGATGGTGCGCGCGCTCGCCGCGCTGGAGAAGGGCGAGCTGGTGCTTTCGCCCCAGCCCGAGGACGGCGCGACCTATGCGAGGAAGATTTCCAAGGAGGAGACCCGCATCGACTGGTCCCTGCCCGCGGCGGAGGTTCACAACCGCATCCGCGGCCTGTCGCCCTTTCCCGGCGCATGGTGCGA
>JACZJD010000522.1 GCA_014860725.1 Aquamicrobium sp. | reverse complement strand
GCCCGAGGACGGCGCGACCTATGCGAGGAAGATTTCCAAGGAGGAGACCCGCATCGACTGGTCCCTGCCCGCGGCGGAGGTTCACAACCGCATCCGCGGCCTGTCGCCCTTTCCCGGCGCATGGTGCGAGATGGAGGCGGGCGGCAAGGCGGAGCGGGTGAAGCTCCTCCGTTCGACATTGTTGCAGGGCGTCGGGGCGCCCGGCAGCGGCCGGCCGGGCGAAATCCTCGACGACGCGCTCGCGGTCGCCTGCGGCGAGGGCGCTGTGCGGCTGGTCGAGGTGCAGCGCGCCGGCGGCAAGGCGATGGATGCGCAGACGTTCCTGCGCGGCGCGAAGCTCGGCCGGGGAGATTTCCTGTCGTGAGCGCGGGCGTCTCCATCCGCGCGGCGACGCCCGCCGACCGCGATGCGATCCGCACGGTCGAGGAAGCGGCCTTCGGCCGGAAGGACGAGGCGCTGCTGGTCGATGCGCTGGTCGCGGCCGGCGACGCCGTGCTGGAGCTCGTCGCCGAAACCGGAGGACGGATCGTCGGCCACATCCTGTTCTCGCGCCTGACGGTCGAGCGGCCGCAGGGCGGTTTCGCAGCCGTGGCGCTGGCGCCGCTCGCCATCCTGCCGGACGTGCAGCGGCAGGGCATCGGCGCGGCGCTGGTCGAGGAGGCGCATCGCCGCCTGCGCGCGGCGGGCGAGAGCCTGTCCGTGGTGCTGGGCGATCCGGCCTATTACGGCCGCTTCGGCTACGCCCGCGCCGCCGCGGCCGGCTTCGACAGCGACTATCAGGGCGAGGCGCTGCAGGCGCTGGCGTGGGGCGAGGCGCCGCGGGACGGCAGGCTCGCCTACGCACCCGCCTTCTCCGGGCTCTAGGCCATGCCTCGCTATCGCCTCGACATCGAATATGACGGCCGCTTCTATGCCGGCTGGCAGCGGCAGGCCGATCTCGCCACCGTGCAGGAGGCGATCGAGAAGGCCATCGGCGCCTTCACCGGCGAGACGGTGACGATCCGCGGCGCGGGCCGCACCGACGCCGGCGTCCACGCGACAGGTCAGGTCGCCCATGTCGATCTTTCCCGCGACTGGGAAGGCGACAAGGTGCAGGGCGCGCTCAACGCGCATCTCTCGCTCGCCGGCGAGCACGTGTCGGTGCTTGCCGCAGCCAAGGTCGGCGAGGATTTCGACGCCCGCTTCTCGGCAAAGGCGCGGCACTATCTCTACGTCATCCTCAACCGCCGCGCGCCGGCCGCGCTCCTGCGCGGCAATGTCTGGCACGTGCCGAAGCGGCTCGATGCCGAGGCCATGCACGCAGCCGCGCAGCGGCTTCTCGGCAAGCACGACTTCACCACCTTCCGCTCGGCGCAGTGCCAGTCGGAAAGCCCGGTCAAGACGCTCGACCGGCTCGATGTGACGCGGGCCGGCGACCTGATCGAGATCCGCGCTTCGGCGCGCTCCTTCCTGCACAATCAGGTGCGCTCGATGGTCGGCTCGCTGAAGCGGGTCGGCGAAGGCGGCTGGAGCGGCGACGATCTGGAGGCTGCGCTGAAGGCGGCCGACCGCGCCCGCTGCGGCCAGGTTGCGCCGCCGGACGGGCTCTATCTGGTCAGGGTCGACTACTGAGCCGGCGGCGCCGGCCAGTCCTGCGTCACGCCGGGCTGGACCGGGCGCTCCAGATAGGTCGACAGCACAACATAGCTGCGCGTGGCCGTCACGCCCGGCGTGTCGTAGAGCTGCGCCAGGAGCGCTTCGAGCGCGTGCGTGCTTTCGGTCCGCACCTTGAGCAGCATGCAGGTGTCGCCGGCGACCGAGTGGATTTCCTCGACCTCGGGATATTTCCCCACGGCCAGCAGCATCGCGGTCTTGGCCCAGCCCGTGGTATCGACATGGACGAAGGCGAGCAGAGGCTTGCCGCTCGCTTCCGCGTCGATCAAGGCGGCCATGCTGCGAATCACGCCCGAGCGGCGCAGCCGCTTGACCCGCTCGTGGGCGGCGGGCGGCGAAAGCCCGACGCGCTCGCCGAGCTCGGCGTAGCTGACGGTCGCATCCTCGACCAGAACGCCTAACAGCTTTCGGCCCATCACGTCGAGGTCGCGGTCCGGACGCTGCCGGCGCCGAATGCCATCTGTCCTTTCGTTCATTCCGGAATTTCCTCTTGAGAGCGAACAGGATTCCGTGAATATCGAGGAATGACGAACATCAATCAACCCGCTTCCGTCTCGACGCTGCCCGCGCTGCGCATTCCGCCCTTCGCCTTCGTTCTGACGGTGTGCATCGCGGCGATCGGCTCCAACTCGCTGGCGCTGGGCCCGATCGCGCCGGAGGTGGCGCGCTCGCTCGCCGTGTCGGTGCCCGCCGTGATGACGGCGTCGGCCGCCTTCGGGTTCGGCACGGCGGCGAGCGCGTTCTTCCTGGCGGCGCTGATCGACCGCCACGGCGCGCGGCGCATGCTGATGGCGGCGCTGCTGCTCATGGTCGTCGGCCTTGCCGGCAGCGGGCTCGCGCCGGTGCTCGGGGTGCTGGTGGCGGCCCAGCTTGCCACGGGCATTGCGGCCGGCATCGCCATTCCGGCCATCTACACGCTTGCCGCCGCCATCGCGCCGGCCGGCCGGGAAAGCCAGACCATCGGCGTGGTGCTGACCGGCTGGACGCTGAGCATGGTCGCCGGCGTGTCGCTGTCGGCGGTGGCGGC
>JACZJD010000521.1 GCA_014860725.1 Aquamicrobium sp. | reverse complement strand
CGCCCGGTCCGTCCGGGTCTTCCGCGACCTCGGGGCGGAGGTGGCGGAGCTGCCGCTGCCGCGCCGCCCGGTCGACTACTGCGCCGGCGCCTCGCACGTCATCCGCACCGAAGGCTACGCCAACCTCGCCGGGCTGATGGCGCAGGACCGCGGCGCGTTCGACCCCTTCGTCCGCGAGCGGGTCCTTGCCGGCAGCGGGGGCTCGGCGGCCGAATACGCCGCACGGCTGATCGAGCGCCGCTCCGACATGGTGGCCATGCATGCCGCCATGGCCGGCTTCGACGCGCTCCTTCTGCCGGGCACGCCGATCGCCTCGCCGTCTCTGTCCTCGATCGACGAATACGCCATGCCGCTCTCGGACCTCACCCGCTTCGTCAACTATCTCGGCCTGTGCGCGCTGGCGCTGCCGAACGGCGTCGACGGCGAGGGGATGCCGCTGTCGCTGCAGATCGTCGGGCCGGCCGGGCGCGAGGACACCGTCCTGCGGCTCGGCCGGGCGTTCGAGAACGCCACGCCGTGGCATGCGCGCCGGCCCGATCTCTCCTCCCTGACCGCCTGACGCGCGGCAGGCCATTCGCGTCTCACAGAAGGAATGCAGTCGATGCCTATCGAGCTTACGGGTGGCGAAGCGATCGCCCGAATGATCTCGCTCTACAATCCCGGCCCGATCTACGGCATGGGCGGTTTCCAGCTGCTGCCGTTCTACGACGCCGCGCGCCGTCTCGGGCTGAAGCACCACCTCATCAACGACGAGCGCGCCGGCATCTTCGCGGCCGACGCCTACGCCAAGGTCTCCGGCCGCGTCGGCCTCGCCGACGCGACGCTCGGGCCCGGCGCCACCAACCTCGTCACCGGGCTGGTCGAGGCGCTCAACGCCGGCACGCCGATGGTCGTCCTCGTCGGAGATTCCCACCGCGAGCACTCGTGGAAGAACATGACGCAGGAAAGCCGGCAGACGGAGATCCTGCGCCCGGCCGTCAAGGAGCTGCTGCGCGTCGAGATCGTCGCGCGCATTCCCGAGCTCGTCCGCCGCGCCTTCGCCGTCGCCACCTCGGGACGGCCGGGGCCGGTGGTGATCGACGTGCCGGAGGACATCGCCCACGGCGTCCATGAATTCGACGAGGCCGATTTCCACGCCGTGCCCGCGCATGAGGCGATCCCGGCGCTGCGCTGCCGGCCGGACCGAGCCGCACTCGCCGAGGCCGCGGCGCTGATCGCGGAAGCGAGGACGCCGATCGTGCTCGCCGGCGGCGGCGTCCATCTCAGCGATGCGGCCGAGGCGCTCGCCGCCTTCTCGCAGGCGCTGAACCTGCCCGTCGCGCACACGCTGAGCGGCAAGGGCGCCATCGCCTGCACCAGCGGGCTGAGCGCCGGCCTCTTCGGCCGCTACGACCGCATCGCCAACAAGCTGATCGAGGAATCCGACCTGATCTTCGTGGTCGGCTGCAAGCTCGGCGAGATCGCCACCAAGCGCTTCACCGTGCCGCCGCGGGGCAAGCGGATCGTCCATCTCGACCTGCTGCCGGAGGAGTTCGGCCGCACCACCGACTGCGCGCTCGCGCTGTGGGGCGACGTGGGCGCCACCCTCGCCGAGCTGCAGGACCTGCTCGCGCCGCGCGCCGCCGCCATCCATGCGCGGCAGGCCGGCTACGCCGCCGAGGTCGAAAGGCGGATGGCAGCATGGCGGCAGGACGTCGGCCCCCGCCTCCATTCGGACGAGAAGCCCGTCAACATGGCGCGCCTGCTGACCGAGCTGAACAGGGCGCTGCCCGAGGACGGCATCCTGATCGCCGACGGCGGCTTCGCCGCCCATTGGGGCGGGCTGCTCTTCGACACCAAGCGGCCGGGCCGCGCCTTCGTGCCGGATCGCGGCTTCGCCTCCATCGGCTACGGGCTGCCGGCCGCCATCGGGGCGCGCGCCGCCTCGGCGACGCGCCCGATCTTCGCCATCACCGGCGACGGCGGCTTCAACATGATGCTGGGCGAGCTGGAGACGGCGCGGCGGCTGAAGCTCGATTTCACGATCATCGTCGTCAACAACGCCGCCTCGGGCTACATCAAGGCGCTGCAGCACCTCATGTACGGGGCGGAGGGCTACCACGCCTCCGACCTCGCCGAGACCGACTACGCCCGCATCGCCGAGGCGATGGGCGTGCGCGGCATCCGCGTCGAGCGCCCCGACCAGCTCGAGGCGGCCATCGCCGAGGCGCTGGCCGCCAGGGGGCCGGTGATCATGGACGTGGTCGTCACCCGCGACCCGGCCAAGATGCTGCCCGGCGTCGACAACCGCGCCGTCAAGGTGAAGAAGGGCGACCGCATCGCCTGAGGCCCGAGCCGCCCGGACAGGAAAGCCGGTCCCGGCCGGCTTCCTTCCCGCGCAAGGAACAAGGCAATCGGCGACAGACCCCGCCCGCCGTCATCCCGGCCAAGGCCGCGAAGCGCCCGCAGAGCCGGGCCCGGCCCGGTCCTCGCGTCGGCGCGCTTCAGGACCGTCTCGCGAGCCTTGAACCCGGCCGTGCCGCTCAATGGGTCCCGGCTCTCGCTCCGCTCGGCCGGGATGACGCGGTGGCAGCGTTCTGCCCTATGCGATTTTCCGGCGTCAGGCCGCTCCGCTCCAGCGCAGCACTCGTTGCAGGAGGCGCTCGCCGGGGGTGGCGCCCAGCCGGCGCGCCGCGTCGTTGGCGCGCGAGATGATGCCGTCCTCGCAGACGGAGCGCGCGTCGCCGATGCGCGCCGAGGC
>JACZJD010000520.1 GCA_014860725.1 Aquamicrobium sp. | reverse complement strand
ACGCGCAGCGGCGCGAGAAGGCCGGAGAGCGTGGCGTAGGCGGCAATGCCGAGGCAGGCCAGCACCACGAAGGAGCGCAGGTTGCCGCCCGGCAGCAGAACGAGGGCGCGGGCGCCGCAGCCATTGGCGAGCACCATGCCGTAGCCGAACAGCAGCCCGCCGGCCAGGATCACCGCCGGCGCGAAGGTCGTCTGCGCATAGAGCGAGCGGCGCAGATCGACGAGGCCGGCGGCGTCGAGCGCCTGGCTGGCGGCGACCGCCACGGCCAGCGCCAGCGCGAAGGCGCGGATCTTGGTGCGCTCGCCGGCGACCCACCAGCCGCGCAGGCCGGAGACGAGGCAGAAGCCCGTCGCCCGGGCGGCAATGCCGAAGGCGAGGCCGATCGCCAGCCCCGCCCACAGCGTCAGGTGATATGGTTCCATGCGCGTCTCGCGAGGTCCGCTGCTCCGGGAGGGACAGAAGCCGCGATCCCGGAGCGCCGTCAAGACCGGACCGCTTCACGAGTCGATGAGCGCCGCGGAGCGGTCCGTCTTTTCATTTCGATGCAGTTCCGGAGGGACGCCGCGTCGCGCCCCTGCCGGAACCGCAGGCCGGGCCGCCTCAGGCGGCGGTCGTGCCCCAGATGTCCTGCGTGATCGCCGCGTACCAGCCGAGCGTGTATTCCGCCTCGCGCTTGCGGAAGGCGGCATCCGCCTCGGCCGGGCTGACGCCGCCCGAACCCTCGACCGAGATCACCTTGCCGTCGGCGGCGCGGTAGACGCCGGCGACGGAGATGCCGTAGTCCGGGCCGATCAGGCTGTAGCAGGTGTTGGCCCAGACCGGCTCGGGCGAGGCGTCGCCGCCGAGCGCGGCGACGACGGCAGCCGCCACCACCTTGCCCTGCGTGTTGGCGGAGAAGCCGGATTTCGGCATCGGCGCGGCGATGGTGGCGTCGCCGACGACATGGATGTCGGCGACCTGCGTGCTCTCGAAGGTCTCGGCCTTGATCGGCACCCAGCCGGATTCGTTGACCACGCCGGCGGCGTCGGCGATGAAGCCGGCCTTCTGCGGCGGGATGAAGTTCAGCACGCCGGCCTTGTGGACGGTGCCGAACTCGGTCTCGACCTCGCGGCTGGCGGCATCGACGCGCACCACCTTGCCGTCCTGCGACAGCGGGACCCACTCGATCAGGTCGCCGTAGAGCGCCTGCCAGCCGGCCGTGAACAGGCCCTGCTTGGAGAAGGCGTCCTTGGAATCGAGGATCAGGATCTTCGACTTCGGCTTGTGGGTCTTGAGGTAGTGGGCGATCAGGCTGACGCGCTCGTAGGGCCCGGGCGGGCAGCGGAACGGGTCGGCCGGCGCGCCGAGGATGAAGAGCCCGCCATCCTCCAGCGCCTCGAGCTGCGCCTTCAGGAGCTGCGTCTGCGGCCCGGCCTTCCAGGCATGCGGGACGAGCTCGGCGGCGGCCTCGTCATAGCCCTCGATCGCATCCCAGCGGAAGTCGATGCCGGGGGCGAGCACCAGCTTGTCATAGGCGAGCGTCTCGCCGGAGGCGAGGGTGACGGTGCGGCCGGCGCCGTCGACGTCGCGGGCGAGGTCGGTGACGAGGCGCACGCCGTAGCGCTCGGTCAGCTCGGCATAGTCGTGGCCGATGGATTCGAAATCGCGCAGGCCGCCGAGATAGAGGTTGGAGAATGGGCAGGTGTAGAAGCGGCCCGAGGCTTCGACCAGCGTCACGTCGATGGAGGGCGCGCGGCGCTTGATGTATTTGGCCGCCGTGGCGCCGCCGAAGCCGCCGCCGACGATGACCACGCGGCCCGAGGCGCCACCGTCGGCGCGGCCGATGGCCGGCATGGAGAGCGTGGAGCCGGCAAGCGCCGTGGCGCCGATGGACTTCAGGAGAGTGCGTCGCGAAATCATGGTCGGTCCCCTCACGGCTCGATCTCGGAGAAGTGGCGCGCCAGCGCCTCGAGTTCCTCGTCGCTGTAGCCCAGAGCGAGGCGCGTCATCACCGTGGCGTCCTTGGCCTCGCCGGCCTTGAAGGCGGCGAGCTGGGCGTTGAGCACCGTGAAGGCCTTGCCGGCGATGGAGGGGATCGAGCCGGGCGAGCGGCCGTCGGTGCCGTGGCAGTTGGCGCAGGTGCCGGCGAGCAGCGAGGTGTCGATGTCCTGCGCCATAGCGCTGCCCGCCGCAAGGGACGCCGCCAGCGCCGCCGACGCCAGCCCGAGCCGTCGAATTGCCGATGTTGGTCGCATTGCAGAACCCCCTCGCAGATGACCGGATGAAGCGGCATCTAACCGGCTCCGGGCGCGTGAGTCAGGCCATGGGCTTGCGCAGGGACGCGGGGGTTCGAGGAGATTTTTCCATTATCTCCTCTCTTGATAGAAATCAGTTCCTGGATAGACGAAAGCGGGAAATCAAATTCCTGAGTATTTTTATCATGTTTTCCCGAAAGGCTGTCGCGTCAGCGGAAGGCCCACAGGAGCTTGAAGCGCGCGTCGCGGCAGGTTTCGCCGTGGCGGGCGAAGGTCTGCTGCAGCACGGCCTCGTAGGGCAGCGGACGGTTGGCGACGAGGAAGAGGCGGCCGCCCGGCTTCAGCGCCTTCGAGGCGGCGCGGATCATGCCTTCGCCGATCGTGGGCTCCGTCGCGCGGCCCTGATGGAAGGGCGGGTTCATGACGACGAGGTCGTAGCGGCGCTCGACCGGCTCGGCGAGCAGGTCGTGCCAGACGACGCGCGCCGGCGTCTGCGGCGCCAGCGCCGCCATGTTGGCCTTCGCCGTCTCGCAGGCGGCAAAGCTCGCCTCGTAGAGGTCGATGGCGGCGACGTCCGGGGCATGGCCGGCGAGGCGGATGGAGAGGTAGCCCCAGCCGGCGCCGAAATCCGCGGCCGCGCCCTTCAGCCCGGCGGGCAGGTTGTCGGCGAGGAAGCGCGATCCGGCATCGGCGCGCTCGTGCGAGAACAGGCCGGGCACGGTGCGGAAGCCGCCTTCGAGCACGAGCGGCGGGTTGGCCGCGCGCAGCGCGGCGGCGGCCTGCGCCGCATCGTCCCCCCGGCGCAGCCAGAAGACGACGCCGTGATGCTTGGAGGCGCGGCCTTCGACCCCGGCGAGGGAGGAAAGGCGCTTGGCAAGGCTCGCCGCGCCGTCGGTCTTGCCGCAGGCGACGACGACCTGGCCGCCCGGCCGCACCCGCTCCAGCGCCTCGGCCACCCACAGCTCGTTCCGGCCGCGATGGCGGCCGGCAAGGACGAGCGCGAGGTCGTAGCCCTCGCCCTGCGCCACCGGCTCAACCGGCACGCCCGCGGCCTTCAGCGCCAGGAAGGCGGGGCGGAAATCCTGGACCGCCACGATCTCGGCCTCGAAGCCCTGCGGCAGGCGAAAGCCCGGCACGGCGTTGAGGAACAGCACGCGCCCGCCCCCTGCCGGCAGATCGAGCAGCCCGGCCTCGAAGGGGTGGAACAGCGTTTTCGTGAAATCATCCATCCAAAGCCCGCCTTCGGGAATCTCTTTTCCTGCAATGCCGGCGTAACCCCTCACCGGCCCTTCGGGCCACCTCTCCCCGGCGAGAGAGGAATACCGCTGCCGCGGTGCCGGCGCTTCATCCAGCCTGGGCTTTTCCTCTCCCCGCTGGGGAGAGGTGGCGAGCGCAGCGAGCCGGTGAGGGGCAGCGCCGACGCCCCCGGAAAACCGTAACGGGCGCGGACCGTGCGGCCGCGCCCGTTCGCGAAGGCATCCGTCAGGACGATCAGGCGTCGGCGTCTTCCGCCTCTTCCTTCTTCTTCTCCCTGACGATCTCCTTGCCGGTCGCCTGGTCGACGACCTTCATGGACAGGCGCACCTTGCCGCGCTCGTCGAAGCCCATCAGCTTGACCCAGACCTTGTCGCCCTCCTTGACCACGTCGGTGGTCTTCTGGACGCGGTTGTCGGCAAGCTGCGAGATGTGGACGAGGCCGTCACGCGGGCCGAAGAAGTTGACGAAGGCGCCGAAGTCGGCGGTCTTGACCACCGTGCCCTCGTAGATCTCGCCCACCTCGGGCTCGGCGACGATGGTGTGAATCCACTTCTTCGCCGCCTCGATCTCCTTGGCGTTGGACGAAGCGATCTTGACCGTGCCGTCGTCCTCGATGTTGATCTTGGCGCCGGTCTTCTCGACGATCTCGCGGATCACCTTGCCGCCCGAGCCGATCACGTCGCGGATCTTGTCGGTCGGGATGTGCATCACCTCGATGCGCGGGGCGAACTCGCCGAGTTCGCCGCGGCTTTCCGACAGCGCCTTGGCCATCTCGCCGAGGATGTGCAGGCGGCCGCCCTTGGCCTGGTCGAGGGCGATCTTCATGATCTCCTCGGTGATGCCGTCGATCTTGATGTCCATCTGGAGCGAGGTGATGCCGTAGGCGGTGCCGGCCACCTTGAAGTCCATGTCGCCGAGATGGTCCTCGTCGCCGAGGATGTCGGACAGCACCGCGAAGCGCTCGCCTTCCTTGATCAGGCCCATGGCGATGCCGGCGACCGGCTTGGCGAGCGGCACGCCCGCATCCATCAGCGCCAGCGACGTCCCGCACACGGTCGCCATCGAGGACGAGCCGTTCGACTCGGTGATCTCGGAGACGACGCGCAGCGTGTAGGGGAACTGGTCCGCCGAGGGCAGCATCGGATGGACGGCGCGCCAGGCGAGCTTGCCGTGGCCGATCTCGCGGCGGCCGGGCGAACCCATGCGGCCGGTCTCGCCCACCGAATAGGGCGGGAAGTTGTAGTGGAGGAGGAAGGTCTCCTTGTAGGTGCCGGTCAGCGCGTCGACATACTGCTC
The DNA here is from genome assembly GCA_014860725.1 of Aquamicrobium sp. The sequence goes on along the minus strand of JACZJD010000520.1, from coordinate 3,807 downwards.
GTCCTCGCCGGTGCCGAGCGTGGCGACCACGATCGCCTGCGTCTCGCCACGGGTGAACACGGCCGAGCCGTGAGTGCGCGGCAGCACGCCGACCTCGGCCACGATCGGCCGCACGGTCGAGAGGTCGCGGCCGTCGATGCGCGAACCGGTGTCGAGGATGTTCCAGCGCACGATCTTGGCCTGGAGCTCCTTGAACACGGCGGCGACCTGCTCGGGCGTCCACTTCGCCTCCTCGCCCTCGGCGGGGGTGAAGTGGGCCTTGACCTTGGCCTTGACCGCGTCGACGGCGGCGTAGCGCTCCTGCTTGACGGTGTTCTTGTAGGCCTCGCGCAGCTCGCCCTCGACGAGCTGGAGCATCTCGGCCTCGAGCGCGGAATAGTCCGGCGCGACGTGGTCGCGCGGGTCCTTGGCGGCGGCCTCGGCCAGCCTGATGATGGCGTCGATGACCGGCTGGAACGCCTTGTGGCCGAACATGACCGCGCCGAGCATCACGTCCTCGGGCAGTTCCTGGGCCTCCGACTCGACCATCAGCACGGCGTCGGCGGTGCCGGCGACCACGAGGTCGAGCTTCGATTCCGGCATCTCGTCGACATGCGGGTTGAGCACGTACTCTCCGGCGATGTAGCCGACGCGCGCGCCGCCGATCGGCCCCATGAAGGGCACGCCCGACAGGGTCAGCGCGGCGCTCGTGGCGACGATCGACAGGATGTCGGGATCGTTCTCGAGGTCGTGCTGCAGCACGGTGACGATGATCTGGGTGTCGTTCTTGTAGCCCTCGGCGAAGAGCGGGCGGATCGGCCGGTCGATCAGGCGGGAGACCAGCGTCTCCTTCTCGGTCGGGCGGCCCTCGCGCTTGAAGTAGCCGCCGGGGATCTTGCCGGCCGCGAAGGTCTTTTCCTGGTAGTTGACGGTGAGCGGGAAGAAGTCGAGGCCGGGCTTCGGCTCCTTGGCGGAGACGACGGTGGCCAGAACCACGGTCTCGCCATAGGTGGCGAGCACGGCGCCGTCGGCCTGACGCGCGATCTTGCCCGTCTCAAGGATGAGCGGACGCCCGCCCCACTCGATCTCGACTTTGTGGTGATTGAACATGTGCAGTCCTTCCATACGGAAGCTCGTCCCGCCGCCTCATGGCGGTGCGGGCGCTTCCGGGCTTCGTTGAGGACGAGCCACGGGCAAGACAACGGGACGCTTTTCGTTCTGGACATCGCGCCCGGGGAAACCCGCGCTCGGCGACGATGCTTCGGGGCGGCGGCGATCCGCCGAAAGCGCCCTGCAATCCTGCCCCATGACCCTGTCCCGGGGCGGCTCCGCGATACGCTCGCGAACGGCGGAGCCATGCGGGCCGGGGGGCCGGCCCATGAATGCGGCCGGCGGCGCTTCCTTGCGCCGCCGGCCGGCTGGTTCTAGCGGCGCAGGCCGAGCTTCTCGATCAGGACCTGATAGCGGCCCTCGTCCTTGCGCTTCAGATAGTCGAGCAGGCTGCGGCGCTGCGAAACCAGGGCGAGCAGGCCACGACGGGAATGATTGTCCTTCTTGTGGTCCTTGAAGTGCTCGGTCAGGTTGCGGATACGCTCGGACAGGATCGCGACCTGGACTTCCGGCGAGCCGGTGTCGCCCTTCTTGGTCGCGAATTCCTTCAGCAGCTCCTGCTTGCGTTCTGCGGTGATCGACATCGCGTTTTTCCTTTCGAAACGGGAGGAAACGGGTCGCCCACGGCCGGGATGTCGTCCAGCGGGGGCCGGTGAACATTGCGCATCATGCGCGAATGTTGCCGCGCATATAGTGGAAGTGCGCCACGATTGCCAGAGAAATCGCCGCACCGCCGGCCGATCAGGCTTCCGACGTCTCCTTCCGCGGCGCGGCGGCGTCGGGCTCGAGCCGCGACAGTGGCATGGAGAAGCGGCATTCCAGCCCGTCGGCGTGCAGCGTGCGCTCGATCTCGGCCTCCAGCGCGCCGCCCATCATGCGCTCGATGACCTCGGTGCCGAAGCCGCGGCTGTCGCTGCGGCGGCGCACGCGCGGCACGAACTCGCGCCACAGGAACTCCAGCCGGTCGCCCGAGCGCCTCCAGCTCACCTTCAGCCGTCCCTCCGACCAGGCGAAGGCGCCGTACTTGGCGGCGTTGGTGGCGAGCTCGTGCAGGGCGAGACCCAGCGTCTGCGCCGCCTGATGCGACAGGCGGAAGGGCACGCCCGCGATCTCGATCCGCGCCCCGTCGCTCGGCCGGAACGGCTCGATCTGGGCATCGACCAGGGCGCGCAGCTCGATGCCGGCGACGCCGCCGGCGATCAGCAGGTCGGTCGAGCGCGCCAGCCCCTGCACCCGCTTCTGGAACGAATCCTGGAACGCGGCGAAGGTGCGGGCGTGCCGCGCCGTCTGCTTGGCGATGGAGGAGACGACGGTGAGCTGGTTCTTGGAGCGGTGGGCGACCTCGCGCATCAGGAAGCGGATCTCGTTCTCGGCGGCGCGGCGGTCCTTCGACGCCTGCGCCAGCGCCTGCGACACGGTCGCGATCTCGATGACGGGATAGTCACCCTCTTCGACATGCTCGCCGGCGCCGAGGCGCCTGGCGTCGTTGGCGAGCTGACGCACCGAGTTTGTGATGCGGCGGCCGAGCACCCAGGCGAGCACGACGCCGACGGCGAGGATGGCGAGCCCGCCCAGCGCCAGCATGCGCATGGCGCTGACCAGCGGCGCGCGCACGACGGCCGTCGGCGCCCAGACGATGGTCTGCCAGCCGGTGAGCTCGGAGCGGGCGCGGATGGTCTCGTAGGTCTCGCCCTCGTGCTCCACCGTCGCCGGGACGGTGACGCCGGAGGCCGGCAGGTCCTCGCCGGCGAGGAAGAACGGCTTGCCGACGTCGGTCCACGAGAAGGAGGAGGCGAGCACCATGCCGGCGCTGTCGACGATGACCGCGTTCCAGCCGCCGCGCAGGTTGCGCGACGCGAGCGCGCCGGCCAGCGCCTCGACGTTCTGCGACAGGATCAGAAGCCGCGCCGGCCCGGCCTCCTGATGCACCGGCAGCATGACGTTGAACACCCAGCGCTGCGCGGTGTTGCCGAAGAAGACGCCGCTGACCGTGGGCTCGCCGGAGGCGAGCGCGCGCTCGCCGGTGACGAGGTCGGTGATGTCGGGAAGCTGCGTGCCGAAGGGCACGCGGGTGTTGAAGATCTGCGTCAGGTTCTCGTCGGCAAGGGCGAGATGGGTGCCGGTGTCGTGCAGCGCCTTGGCCGAGCGGGCGTAGAAATCGGAGAGGGCGCCGGCCTCGAGCGGGCCGGAGGTGGAGAGCGCGCGCAGCGTCGTGATCATGCCGGCGATCTGGCGGTCGACCGTCTCGGCGATGGAGCCGGCCGTGGCCTCGGCCAGCGTCGTCAGCATCGCCTGCTGCGCCTGGTTGTTGCGCTGGAAGGCGATGGCCGAGAAGATCAGCTCGGGCAGAAGAATGGCGGCGACCAGCAGCCACAGGATGGTGCTGATCGAAATCCGGCCGCGGTTTCCCGCTTTCCTGACATGCTCGCCGTCCGACAAGGCTTCCTCGCATCCGCTTCGCGGGACAATGCCCGCAGAAGCGCGAAAATGCCAGAGAGATCAGTTCGTAAACACGCGCTTGGGCCGGAACATGCCGGCCTCGATGGCGCCGATGGCGACGAGCCGGCCGCGCGCGAAGGCGCAGGCCTCGTCGGCCTCGGCCGGCGCGTCGCGGCCGCGCACGATGACCGGGTTGCCGAGGCGGATGCGCGAGGCCGCATCGTCGGTGACGACGACCTGCGGCAGGCTGTCGAGCGCCGCGCCGGTATCGAGCAGCAG
>JACZJD010000074.1 GCA_014860725.1 Aquamicrobium sp. | reverse complement strand
AGGCGCATCGCCCGAGGCTCGGCCGGCTCGTGTCCCGCGATCCCGAATCCGTCAGGGAACCAGCCCCGCGTTCAGGGGTTATCGAGCCGGAACGAATTTCTGTTTTTTCTCTACGGCATGATTTCCGGCACCCGGCTTCCTTCACTCGACCTCGGCGTCATCGGCAACGCGTCCGCAGCGGCGCTGGTCGACCGCCGCGCCTCCATCGTATGGATGTGCGCGCCGCGCATGGACGGCGACCCCATCTTCTGCCGCCTGCTCGACGACGCCGAGGAAGGCGGCAGCTGGTCCGTCGCCATGGACGACGTCGCCGCCTGCGAGCAGCGCTACCTGCGCAACACGGCGGTGCTGGAGACGATACAGAGCGATCCGGACGGCAACCGGCTGCGCATCACCGATTTCGCGCCGCGCTTCAAGGCGCTCGGCCGCATCTTCCGGCCGCAGACCATCATCCGGATCGTGGAACCCCTCGAAGGATCGCCGCGCGTGCGGGTGAGCCTTCAGCCGCGCTACGGCTACGGCGCCCACCGGCCGGACACGACGCGGGGAACCAACCACATCCGCTTCATCCTCGGCGATCAGGTGATGCGGCTGACGACCGACGCGCCGGTCGAGTTCGTCCAGCGCGGCACGCCCTTTCTCGTCGACCGGCCCTATGCCTTCATCCTCGGCGCCGACGAGCGGCTGGAGCAGGCGCCGATGACGGTGGCGCGGAGCTTCCTCGAGGGCACCGTCGCCTACTGGCAGGAATGGGTGCGCTATCTTTCGGTGCCGATCGACTTCCAGGACGTCGTGATCCGCTCGGCGATCACGCTCAAGCTGTGCTCGCACGAGGAGACCGGCGGCATCGTCGCCGCGCTGACGACGTCGATCCCGGAATACGGCCGCAGCGGCCGCACCTGGGACTACCGCTTCTGCTGGCTGCGCGATTCCTATTTCACCGTCAAGGCGCTGAACCTGCTCGGCGCGACCAAGACGATGGAGGACTATCTCGGCTACGTCTCCAACGTCGCCGCCGGCCTGCCGGACGGCTACCTCCAGCCCCTGTTCGGGCTCGGCCTCGAACGGCGCCTCGACGAGACCACGGTGGACACGCTGCCGGGCTATCGCGGCCACGGCCCGGTGCGCAGCGGCAATGCGGCCTATGCGCAGGTGCAGAACGACGGCTACGGCTCGGTGATCCTCGCCATCACCCAGTATTTCTTCGACGAGCGCCTGCCCACCACCGGCGACGAGGGGCTGTTCCGCCGGCTGGAGCCGCTCGGCGAGCAGGCGGTGCGCCGCTGGAACCAGCCCGACGCCGGCATCTGGGAGTTCCGCACGCGCAACGGCGTCCACACCCACTCGGCGATGATGTGCTGGGCGGCCTGCGACCGGCTGGCGCGGATCGCCGCGCGGCTCGGCCTTCCCGATCGCGCCGCCCACTGGCAGGGCGAGGCCGGGCGCATCCGCGCCGGCACGCTGGAGCTGGCATGGGACGGGACGCTGGAGAGCTTCACATCGACCTTCGGCGGCGGCGACCTCGACGCCAGCCTGCTGCTGATGCCCGAGATCGGGATCGTGCCGGCGCAGGACCCGCGCTTCCTGTCGACGCTCGCCGTCTGCGAGAAGCACCTGCGCTTCGGCAACCACCTCTATCGCTACCGCGCGCCGGACGATTTCGGCGAGCCAGAGACGGCGTTCACCGCCTGCACCTTCTGGCTGATCGACGCGCTCGCCCGCGTCGGCCGACGCGAGGACGCGCTCGAGGTCTTCGCCGACGTGCTCGAACACCGCAACCATCTCGGCCTGCTGTCGGAGGGCCTGCACATCGACAGCGGCGAGCTGTGGGGCAACTTTCCCCAGACCTATTCGATGGTCGGGCTCATCAACGCCGCCATGCGCCTTTCCCGCCGCTGGGAGGACGTGCTCTGAGCCGTCCGGGCG
>JACZJD010000519.1 GCA_014860725.1 Aquamicrobium sp. | reverse complement strand
TCGGACTACGGCTCGGGCTGCTCGGCCGACGGCAACCTGCTGATCGACGACCGCATCTACGAGGCGATGCGCGACGCGCTCGTCGCCGAGGGCGGCTATCTGTGCAATAGCGAGGAGAAGGCGCTGCTCGAAAAGGCGATGTGGGACGCCGACGGCCACCGCACCATCGAGACCGTGGCGGTGTCGGCGCAGCGCATCGGCGAGATCGCCGGCTTCACCGTGCCGGACGACCGCTCCTTCATCATGGTCGAGCAGGAGGGCATCGGCCCCGAGCACAGATTCTCCTCGGAGAAGCTGTGCGTGGTCATGGCGCTCTACCGCTATCACGGCTTCGACGACGCGCTCGACAAGGTGCGCGCCATCTACGAGGTCGGCGGCAAGGGCCATTCCTGCGGCATCTATTCCTTCGACGACGACCACATCGCGCGGCTCGCGGCCGTCGCCCCGGTCAGCCGCATGATGGTGCGCCAGCCGCAGTCCAAGGCCAACGCCGGCTCCTTCACCAACGGCATGCCGATGACCTCGTCGCTCGGCTGCGGCATCTGGGGCGGCAACATCACCAACGAGAACATCTCGCTCAAGCACTACATGAACGTGACCTGGGTGTCGCGGCCGATCCCCGAGGACCGGCCGAGCGACGCCGAGCTGTTCGGCGAGTTCTACAACACCGAGACCCTTTGAGGCGCCGGCGGCCTTCCCGCTTTCCGCGCCGGGAGGGCCGTGCGGCATGGAGGATGCCATGACCAAGGACCTGATCGCCAACCAGCTCGTGCGCTATCTCGAGGAGCGCGGCGTCACCCACGTGTTCGGCCTGTGCGGCCACACCAACATCGCCGTGCTGTCGGCGATGGCGAACACGCGGCTGCGCTTCGTCAACGTGCGCCACGAGCAGATCGCCGCGCATGCCGCCGACGGCTATGCGCGGGCCACGGGCCGCGCCTCGGTGCTCCTGAGCCATCTCAGCCCCGGCCTGACCAACGCCGCGACCGGCGTCGCCAACGCGGCGCTCGACTGCATCCCCATGGTGGTGATCGCCGGCGACGTGCCGTCCTACTATTACGGCAAGCATCCGCATCAGGAGGTGAACCTCCACGCCGACGCCAGCCAGTACGAGATCTACCGCCCCTTCGTGAAGCGCGCCTGGCGGGTGGACACGCCGGAGCTGTTCCCCGAGATCGTGGAGAAGGCGTTCCAGCTCGCCGAGAGCGGCCAGCCCGGCCCGGTGCTGGTCAACGTGCCGATGGACGTGTTCTCGACCGGGATCGACGTGGCGCTGTTCGACCGGCTCAGGGGCAACACCAAGGCGCTGGCGAAACCCTCCATCGACGACGAGACCGCGCGCGCCATCGTCGCGCGGCTGGCCGAGGCGCGCGACCCGCTGATCTATGCCGGCGGCGGCGTGGCGCTGGCGCGCGCCTGGGACGAGCTGCGCGCCTTCGTCGACCACATGCAGATCCCGGTCGCCCACAGCCTGATGGGCAAGGGCGTGCTGCCGGACGACCACCCGCTGGTGCTGGGCATGACCGGCTTCTGGGGCACGCAGTTCACCAACGACCGCTGCATGAGGGCCGACTGGGTGCTGGGGCTCGGCACGCGCTTCAAGGAGGCGGACTGCTCGTCCTGGTATCCCGACTACACCTTCGACTTCCCGCCCTCGAAGCTGATCCACATCGACATCGAGCCGTCCGAGATCGGCCGCAACTTCCCGACCGAGATCGGCGCGGTGGCCGATTTGAAGCAGGCGCTGAAGGTGCTGAACCGCGTGGCGCGCGAGATGCTGCCGCAGGGACGCGGCAATCCCGGCCTCGCCGCGGCCATCGCCGATCACCGCGCCGCCTTCAAGGCGTCGAACCGGGAGATGGAGACCTCGTCCGCCTTCCCGATGATGCCGGAGCGGATTCTGGCCGATCTGCGCGCCGTCATGCCGCGCGACGCGTTCCTGACCACGGACGTCGGCTGGAACAAGAACGGCGTCGGCCAGCAGTTCCCGATCTACGAGCCGGGCTCGATCCTGACGCCGGGCGGCTTCGCCACCATGGGCTTCGGCCCGTCGGCGGCGCTGGGCGTCAAGCTCGCCCA
>JACZJD010000518.1 GCA_014860725.1 Aquamicrobium sp. | reverse complement strand
TCGCGCAGCGTGTCGAGGCCGAAATGGCCGAGGAAGCCCTTGGTGGTGACGTAGGTGTAGGGCGCGCCGGGGCGCGGGCTGCGCGGGCCGGAGGCGATGAAGCCCATGGCGCGCAGGTTGCCGATCAGGTCGCGCGAGATCTCGCGGCCGAAGAAGGAGGAGAGCTCCGCCCGCGTGATCGGCTGGAAATAGGCGATGGTCATCAGCACCAGCGCTTCCGACTGGCTGAGATCGACGCCGCCCGGCTCGGCGCCGAGCGCGGTGCGGATGGCATCGGCGAGGGCCGGCCGCGTGCGGTGCTGGTAGCCGCCGGCGACGGCGACGAGGTCGTAGGGCCGGCCGCGCAGCTCCTCGCGGATGTCGTCGATCAGGAGGTCGAGGTTGCAGCCCTTGCCGACGACGCGGGCGAGCTGCTCGCGGCTCACCGGCCGGTCGGCGGCGAAGATGACGGCCTCGACGCGGCTCATCCACTCGCGCCACCGCGCCTCGGGCGGCAGGTGGTCGAGCTCCGCGTCGAACAGCGGATCGGCCCTGCCCCTGGCGCTCCTCGCCGCGTCAGCCATGGCGGCGCCCCGCGGAAAGGGCGGCCCCGGCAGGCGGCGGTGCGGCGTTCTCGTTCATCACCCCGAAGGCTTAGAACATCGCGCCGCAAAGCGGAAACGCCGAAACGCCTCCGCCGGCCGTTTTCCGCAACTTGCCCCGATCAGGCGTCGAGCGTCAGCACGACCTTGCCGACGACGCGGTTCGATTCCACCAGCTCGTGCGCGGCCACGACCGCCTCCAGCGGCAGCACGCGGAAGATTTCCGGCGCGATGATCCCGGCCTCGAACAGCGGCCACACCCGCTCGCGCAATTCGCGGGCGATGGCGCCCTTCTCCTCGACCGGGCGCGCCCGCAGCGTCGAGCCGGTGACGGTGACGCGCTTGCGCATCAGGGTCGGGATGTCGAGCGTCACCTCGCGGCCGGCGAGCGAGGCGATGTGGACGATGCGGCCGCCCATGGCCACGGCGCGCATGTTCTGCGCGAAGAACGGACCGGCGCGCATGTCGAGGATGACGTCGACGCCACGCCCGCCGGTCAGCGCGAGGATGCGTTCGGCGAAGTCCTCGCGGTTGTAGTCGACGGCCTCGGCCGCGCCGATGGCGCGGCAGGCCGCGGCCTTTTCCGGCGAGCTGACCGTGGCGTAGACCGTGGCGCCGAGCGCATGCGCCAGCCGGATCGCCGTGGTGCCGATGCCCGAGGCGCCGCCGTGGACGAGCAGGCTTTCGCCGGCCGCGAGCCGCCCCGACTGGAAGACGTTGGTCCAGACCGTGAAATAGGTCTCGGGAATGGCGGCGGCGGTCACGAAATCCATGCCCTTGGGCACCGGCAGGAGCTGCGGCTGCGGCACGGCGACATATTCGGCATAGCCGCCGCCGGCGACGAGCGCGCAGACCCGGTCGCCCGGCCGCCACGCCGTGACGCCCTCGCCCGCCTCCACGACCTCGCCCGCGATCTCCAGCCCCATGATGTCGGTGACGCCGGGCGGCGGCGGATAGTTGCCGAGG
>JACZJD010000006.1 GCA_014860725.1 Aquamicrobium sp. | reverse complement strand
CCCCAAGGAGAACGACCATGACCGGAAGCACCAAGCAATATTCGATCTGGGCGGCCTCGATGGTCGCCAGCCTCGCCGCGGCCTTCGCCGCCGTCGGCGCGGTCAGCGCCGGCCAGGCCGGCTCGGACAGGATGCGCTGCGAGATCGTCGCCAGCGCCTCGCGCGGCATCGTCACGCTCGAAGGCCGCGCCAGCGCGCAGCAGGCGCTGTCCGGCTCGTACCGCTTCGAGGTCTCGGGCACGGGCGCGCAAATCCGCCAGGGCGGCCCGTTCGGCATGGCGGCCGGGGCGACGGCGACGCTCGGCTCGGTGCAGCTCGGCGGCTCCGGCCCCTACGAGGCGACGCTCGACATCAGCGCCGGCGGAGAGACGGTCCGCTGCGCGGAGCGGATCAGCCGCGCGCTTTGATTCGATCTCGCAGCAGAACAGGCCAAAGCCCCGGCATGCCGGGGCTTTTTTCGTTGCTGCACCGGCCTCGCCCAATTCGTTAACGGCTGCTGAACGGCCGGTTGCGGCCCGGTTCAGCGGCAGGGTGCGAAGCTGTCTCCGTCGATTTCAGAACATCGTCGAGAGGAGAAAACCGATGATCCGCACCGCCCTTTCCGCCGCCCCGTCTGCGCTCAAGGCCGCCCTCAAGGTCGCGCTCGTTGCCGCAGCGCTCGGCACCGCCGCTCTCGCCGCGCCCGCCCATGCCGGCGGCTCGATCGGCATCACCGTCACCCCGACCAACGCCGACGAGGCGCAGGCCATGCGCGCCGGCCTTGCGATCTATTCGATCGTCAACGGCTTCAACGGCGGCTCGGGCATCAACCAGATCGGCACCGGCAATGCCGGCGGCCTCGCCCAGAACGGCAGCGGCAATCTCGGCGTCGTCCACCAGCAGGGCTCCGGCCACAACGGCACGCTGACGCAGAACGGCAACGGCAACGCCCACGGCCTGTTCCAGTTCGGCAGGAACACCAGCGGCCACGTCGCCCAGAACGGCAATGGCGGCACCGGCGCGACCTTCGTGTTCGGCTGGTAGCGCGAGGCGCGAGCTTTACCGTCGCCACGCCCCGTTCGACGGTCTGGCCATTGGGAAAGAATGCCCACCGCACGGGTGGGAAGACGGGCGGCCGTCCGGCCGCTCATCAAGGTAGGATAGGCGCGTCCTTCCGGCCGCCCGTCCGATGCCTTCACCCCGACGACCGTGGGCAGGGCCCGGCATTCGCGCCTCCTGCGCTGACCGTCGTCGAGGCCCGGGTCTTCGACGTCGACCGTCAAGCCGCGCCACCGTCGCGCGACCGGCCCGGACATCATCGCCCTCCCGCGCCTCCGGTTCTAGACCCGGTTCCCGCGAGGGCGACGCCCGCATCATCGCGCAGGCGCAGCGGGAGGTGGATAGATTCGGGCGAATTTTTCCGCCAGTGTGCCACCGCCTCTTGTGCCGCCGCCTCTTGTGCCGCCGCCCCTCAGCCGGCGGCCATCTGGCTGCGGTGCGCCCAGCCGGTCATGCGCATCTCGACCCAGGCCATCGCCGCGTACATTACGATGCCCTCGATGGCGAGCATGATGAGGCCGGCCCACACCAGCGGCACGTTGAACTGGCTTTGCGCCGCCAGCATCATGTGGCCGAGGCCGGAATTAGCGGCGACCGTCTCGGCGATGACAGAGCCGACGAAGGCGAGCGTGATCGCGATCTTGAGCGAGCCGAAGAAATACGGCATCGAGCGCGGGATGCCGACCTTCAGCATGATGTCCATCTTCTTCGCGCCCAGCGCCCTCAGCACGTCCTCCATCTCCGGCTCGATGGTGGCGAGGCCGGTGGCGACGTTGACCACGATGGGGAAGAAGGCGATGAGGAACGCCGTCAGCACCGCCGGCACCGTGCCGATGCCGAACCAGATGACCAGGATCGGCACCACCGCGACCTTGGGGATGGCGTTGAAGCCGACCATCAGCGGGTAGAGGCCGGCATAGATGAAGCGCGACCAGCCGACGAGGATGCCGAGCGCCAGCCCGCCGACGACCGCCAGGGCGAAGCCGACCGTCGTGGTGTAGAGCGTCTGCAGCGAGTTCTTCCAGATCGCCGGCCAGTATTGCCAGATCGCCTGCGCGATGCGCGAGGGGGCGGGCAGGATGTATTGCGGCAGGCCGAAGGCCCGCACGGCCAGCTCCCAGACGATGAACAGCACGGCCGTGTAGAGCCACGGCGCGGCCCTGATCCAGTCGATGCCGGGCTTGCGCTCGCTCATGCGGCCTTCCTCGCATCGGCGATGTTGCCGCGCAGCTCGTGGACGATGTCGTTGAATGCCGGCTCGTAGAGGATTTCGAGGTCGCGCGGCCGCGCGAAGGGCACGGCCTGCTCCCGGATGACGCGGCCCGGCCGCGCGCTCATCACGAAGATGCGGTCGGCGAGGAACACGGCCTCGCGCAGATCGTGGGTGACGAGGACGATCGTCACCTTCTGCTCCGCGTGCAGGTCGCGGATGACGCACCACAGCTCCTCGCGGGTGAAGGAATCGAGCGCGCCGAACGGCTCGTCGAGCATCAGAAGGTCCGGCTCGTGGATCAGCGCCCGGCACAGGTTGGCGCGCTGCTGCATGCCGCCGGAGAGCTGCCACGGATATTTCTGGCCGAAGCCCTTCAGCCCTACGGTCTCGAGCAGCTTCTCGGCCTTGGCGACGTATTCGGCCTTGTTCATGCGCAGGCGGCCGCGGTGGCGGTCCACCACCTCCAGCGGCAGCAGGATGTTGTCGAGCGTGGTGCGCCACGGCAGCATGGTCGGGTTCTGGAACGCCATGCCGACGATGTTGACCGGCTTCGTCACCCGCTCGTCGGCGACGGTGACGACGCCGCGCTGCGGAATGTAGAGCCCGGTGACGAGCTTCATCAGCGTGGACTTGCCGCAGCCGGACGGGCCGACCACGGCGGCGAACTCGCCGGTGCCGACGGTGAGCGAGAGGCCTTCGACCGCCAGCAGGCCCTCCGGCCCACCATAGCGCATGTCGACGTCCTCGATGGTGACGAGAGGGCGCGTCATCTGTTCTCCGTCCGCTTCCGGATCTTGTGTGCGGGAGCCGGCGATTCCCCGCACCGGCTCCCGCGTTCCCCTCAACCGGAGGTCAAGGAATCAGCCGCTCTTCCTTCGGCGGCAGATAGGAGGCGTCGAACACGTCGCCCGGCCCGACCGCGCCCTTCAGCCCCATCGAGACCTTGAGATAGTCGATGGAGGCGGCGAGCTTGGCCTCGTCGACGCCGCCGAAGCCGTTCTCGACCACGTAGGGCGTCCTGATGTTGCGGGCATTGGCCATGTCGAGGCGCTCGCGCTCGATCGCGGCGTCGAGCACCTCGTTGCGCTTCATCACCGCCGTGACGCCGGCATCCGGATCGGCGACCGCGTCGGCGAAGCCCTTGGCCACCGCCCGCAGGAAGCCCTTCACCGCATCCGGGTTCTGGGCCGCGAAGTCGGTGTTGACCATGATGGAGTTGCCGTAGAGGTCGAGGCCGTTCTCGGCCATCATGATGGTCGCGATGTCGTCGTCGCCGATGCCCTGCGCCTTGAGGTTGAGCACCGAGGAGAATGCGAAGCCGAAGATGCCGTCGACCTGGCCCTGCGCCAGCATCGGCTCGCGCACGGGGAAGCCGACGCTCTCGATCGTCACCTTGCTCTCGTCGATGCCGGCGGCCTGCACGAAGGCCTTCCACTGTGCGAAGGCGCCGTCCGGGGGCGGGGCGCCGAGCTTCTTGCCCTCGACCGACTTCGGGTCCTCGGTGACGCCGAGCGACTTGCGGCCGATGATGGCGAAGGGCGGCCGCTCGTAGACGACCATCACGGCGCGCACTTTCTGCGCCGGGTCCTCGTCGAGGAACTTGATGAGCGAGTTGATGTCGCCGAAGCCGAGCTGGTAGGCGCCGGTCGCCACGCGCGGGATCGCCTCGACCGAGCCCGCGCCGGAATCGATCGTCACGTTGAGCCCCTCGGCGGCGAAATGGCCGTTGTCGATGGCGAGGAAGAAGCCGGCGGCCGGCCCCTCGAACTTCCAGTCGAGCGTGAACTTGATGTCGGTCTGCGCCGCCGCCGGAAGCGACGAGCCGGCAAACATCGTGCCCGCCATCAGGCCCGCCGCCACGAAGGAGAAAACTCTGCGCGAAATCATGGATGAAGACACTCCCAACCCGTTTCCGGCTGTCATCAAAACGGCTCCCGGATTGTAATGCAAGCGCAATCTGCTCATCCGATTGGCAAATTGGTGCAATGCACAAAAACTGGACAGGATGCACGCGCGCGCACCGGGCCAAGCATGCGGAAAAGGCAGAAGCCGGCTTGACCGGACGGGCTTTTCCGCTTCACCTCGCGACAAAGCGGGGGTGACGCCATGCCTTTCGACAGCCGGAGACAGATCGCTTCGCCGACGGGAGCCACGCTCAACGTCTACACGGCGCTGCCCGCCGGCCGGCCGCGCGGGGCGGTGCAGGTCAACCACGGCCTTGCCGAGCATGCGGCGCGCTACGGGCGCTTCGCCCGCTTCCTCGCCGGGCGCGGCTTCGCCGTCTACGCCCACGACCATCGCGGCCACGGCTACACCACCGCACCGGACGCGCCGCAGGGCTCGTTCGGGCCGGAGCCGGCGGCGGCCAACGTCGTCGCCGACGTCGCGGCCGTGCACGACCTGATCGGCGGGGAGCAGCCGGGCGTGCCCGTCATCGTCTTCGGCCATTCGATGGGCGCGCTGATTGCGCTCAACTTCGTGCTGAAGCATCATGACCGCATCGCCGGCGCGGCGATCTGGAACGGCAACTTCTCCGCCGGCTTCCCCGGCCGGCTGGCGCAGCTCGTGCTGGCCTGGGAAAGATTCCGGCTCGGCTCGGACGTGCCGTCGCGCCTCCTGCCGCGGCTGACCTTCCGCGCCTGGGCGAGGAAGGTGACGGACGGCCGCACGCCGTTCGACTGGCTGTCGCGCGACCACGCCGAGGTCGATGCCTATGTCGCCGACCCGCTGTGCGGCTTCGACGCCTCGGTCGGCATGTGGAAGGGCGTGTTCGACCTGATCTTCGCCGGGGCGGATGACCGCAACTTCTCCGGCGTGCGGCGCGACCTGCCCTTCAATATCGTCGGCGGCGCGAAGGACCCGGCGACGGACTTCGGCAAGGCGACGGAGCACCTTGCCGGCCGCCTGCGGCGGATGGGCTTTTCGAATCCGGTTTCAAGGGTTTATGCCCAGACGCGGCACGAATCCCTCAACGAGTTGAATCGCGATCTCATCATGCGGGATTTCGCGGCGTGGGCCGAAGGCGTCGTCGCGGCGACAGGTCATGACGGGGGCGCATGACCCCATGCCGAGAATTCGGATTACCCGACGCATCCCGATCTGCTAGGCCTCTGGCCATCGAAACGGAGGCTGCCTCAGCCATGGCCGAAGCGCCGCTTAAGGGCATACGCGTCATCGAGCTTGCCCGCATCCTCGCCGGCCCGTGGGCGGGCCAGATGCTGGCCGACCTCGGCGCCGACGTCATCAAGGTCGAGAACCCGGACGGCGGCGACGACACCCGCAAATGGGGGCCGCCCTTCGTCACGAGCCATGACGGCGAGAACCTGTCGGCCGCCTACTACCACGCGTGCAATCGCGGCAAGCGCTCGATCGCCCTCGACTTCTCGACGCCGGAGGGTGCCGGGACCGTGCGCCGGCTCGCCGCCTCCGCCGACGTGCTGATCGAGAACTTCAAGCTCGGCGGACTGAAGAAGTACGGCCTGGACTACGAGAGCCTCAGCGCGGTCAACCCGCGTCTCGTCTACTGCTCGATCACCGGCTTCGGCCAGGACGGCCCCTATGCGCCGCGCGCCGGCTACGACTTCATCGTGCAGGGCATGTCGGGCCTGATGTCGATCACCGGCGAGCCCGACCGCGAGCCGCAGAAGGTGGGCGTGGCCGTGACCGACATCTTCACCGGCCTCTATTCGGTGATCGCGATCCAGGCCGCGCTCCGCCACGCGGAGAAGACCGGCCAGGGCCAGCACATCGACATGGCCCTGCTCGACGCGCAGGTGTCGGTGCTGGCGAACCAGAACCTCAACTATCTGGTCTCCGGCACCGCGCCGACCCGCATGGGCAACGCCCATCCGAACATCGCGCCCTACGAGGTGCTGCCGGTGAAGGACGGCCACTTCATCCTCGCCGTCGGCAATGACGGCCAGTTCGCCCGGTTCTGCGCCGCGATCGGCCGCGCGGAGCTGGCCGGCGACCCGGCCTTCGCCACCAATGCGGCGCGCGTCGCCAACCGCAAGGAACTGCGCGGGCACATGGTGGCGGCGCTCGCCGACGTCGCGCGCGCGGACATCCTCGCCGCGCTGGAAAGGGCCGGCGTGCCGGCCAGCCCCATCAACGACATCGGCCAGACCTTCGCCGACCCGCAGGTGGTGGCGCGCGGCATGCGGCTCGCGCTCGACGACGGCTTCGGCAACGCGCTGCCGTCGGTGCGCTCGCCGATGGTGATGGGCGGCACGCCACTGACCTACGAGCGCCCCTCGCCGCGCCTCGGCCAGCACACCGAAGAAATCCTCGCAGAACTGGAGAAGGGCGGCTCATGAGAACCGGCGGACAACTCATCGTCGATGCGCTCGAGGCCAACGGCGTCGACAGGCTCTATTGCGTGCCGGGCGAAAGCTACCTCGCCGTGCTCGACGCGCTGCACGATTCGAAGATCGAGACCGTCGTGTGCCGTCAGGAAGGCGGTGCCGCGATGATGGCCGACTGCTACGGCCGCCTCTCGGGCAAGCCCGGCATCTGCTTCGTCACGCGCGGCCCCGGCGCGACCAACGCCTCGGCAGGCGTCCACATCGCGCGGCAGGATTCGATCCCGATGATCCTGTTCATCGGCCAGATCGGCCGCGGCATCAAGGAACGCGAGGCGTTCCAGGAGGTCGACTACAAGGCGTTCTACGGCTCGATCGCCAAATGGGTGGTCGAGATCGACGACGCCGCGCGCATCCCCGAGCTCGTCACCCGCGCCTTTGCCGTCGCCACCTCGGGCCGGCCGGGCCCGGTCGTGGTCTCGCTGCCGGAGGACATGCTGACCGACGAGGTCGAGGCGGTCGCGCCGCTGCCCTACACGCCCGTGGAGACGCGCCCCGGCGCGCCGGAAATGGACGCGCTGACGGCCCTGCTCGACAAGGCCGAGCGGCCGTTCGTCATCCTCGGCGGCACGCGCTGGACGCAGGAGGCGGTGGACGAGATGTGCGGCGCGCTGGAGCGCTGGTCGCTACCCGTCGGCTGCTCGTTCCGGCGGCAGGCGCTGTGCGACCAGCTCCACGCGAGCTATGCCGGCGACGTCGGCATCGGCATCAACCCGAAGCTCGGCGCCTACATCAAGCAGGCCGACCTCGTGCTTCTGGTCGGCTGCCGCTTCGGCGAGATGCCGTCCTCCGACTACACGCTGCTGAAAAGCCCCTACCCCGACCAGAAGCTGGTCCACATCTATCCCGACCCGGAGGAGTTGGGCCGCGTCTACCGGCCCACCGTCGCCATCAACGCGACGCCGGCCGCCTTCGCCGCCGCCTTCGCCGCGACCGCGCCGAAAAGGACGCCCGTCTGGGCGAACCGCACCGAGGAGCTGCACCAGAGCTACCTCGAATGGTCGACGCCGCCGGCGACCGGCCCCGGCAAGGTGCTGATGGGCCCGATCATGGAGCATCTGGAGACCGTGCTGCCGGAGGATGCCGTCATCTGCAACGGCGCCGGCAACTTCGCCACCTGGATGCACCGCTACCATCGCTACCGCCGCTTCAACACGCAGGCGGCCCCGACCTCCGGCTCGATGGGCTACGGCCTGCCGGCCGGCGTCGCCGCCAAGCACCTGTTCCCCGGGCGCGAGGTGATCGTGTGGGCCGGCGACGGCGACTTCATGATGCACGGACAGGAATTCGCCACCGCCGTGCAGTACGGCCTGCCCATCGTCGTCGTCATCCTGAACAACGGCATCTACGGCACCATCCGCATGCATCAGGAGCGCGACTATCCCGGCCGCGTCTCCGGCACGACGCTCAAGAACCCCGATTTCGCGGCGCTGGCGCGCGCCTATGGCGGCCACGGCGAGACCGTG